>OY781976.1:2965000-3237500 GCA_963677465.1 uncultured Desulforhopalus sp.
CCGCTGCCGGAAGTGATATTCTGACAACCAGTAATTACGCCGTTGTTCCTTTTCACATTGGTGAAAGGCGCTTTTCACTTGAAGGGGCCAATCTGATTGCCCTCTCCGGTCGCCTTGCACGGGAGGTGGCATCGTCTTTTGGAATTACCGTTGCTGGCTCAATACCGCCGCTTTTCGGTTCATACCGACCAGACCTCTTCATACCTGAACAGGCACCAGCCCTGCTAAAAATCATCATCGATGCGCTCAGCCCTCATGTCGACCTCTGGCTGGCCGAAACCACCAGCTCAATCGAAGAGGCTCAGGCGGTGATTGAGGCACTTTCAGGTGATAATCGCCCGCTATGGATTTCATTTACCCTGTTGGATGGCGTCGAAGAACAGGACCAAATACCGCGTCTTCGCTCTGGCGAGACAGTAACACAGGCCGTACATTCATTAATTGATTTGGGTGTATCGGCCATATTGTTTAATTGCAGCCAACCGGAAGTCATAGCACCGGCAATTGAAACAGCAATCCATGAGATAAAACGCCGCAAGGCAGCCATATACATAGGGGCTTACGCTAACGCCTTTCCGGCTCTCTTAAAAAATGCCCAAGCCAATTCCACCTTGGAAGAGATTCGCCAGGACCTCAATCCTACAGAATATTTATCCATCGCCGACAGCTGGTGTCGCCTTGGTGCAACAATCATTGGTGGGTGTTGCGGTATTGGACCCGAGCACATCGCCAAACTGTGTCAGGAGTTGAAGAAAATGGATTTTTAAGAAACCAGGATAGTTTTAACCTTGGGGCTTGCCCCGTTCGGTATTAATTCTCTAAAGGGTGACAACGTATGCAACCTCTTACCAACTCTACGTGCACAATCGGTAATACGGAGATCGCCTATTTTGTAAAAGGCCAGGGTGAACCAGTGCTGCTGGTGCATGGCATCACGACCTATTCCTTTATCTGGCGAAAATTTATTCCCTTGCTGGAAAATGAATACCAGGTCATCGGTATTGATCTTCCAGGTTGTGGTGCATCGAGTAAGGGGGTAGAAAAAGCCTATTCGATTAAAAACCATGCCTTTTTGTTAAACGATTTTTTAGAGAAAACAGGGATTAAAAAAATACATCTTGTCGGCCATGATGTTGGTGGAGGAGTTGCTCAAATCTTTGCGGTCAACTTCCCCGAAAAACTCTTTAGCCTCACCCTTCTTAATTCCGTTGCCTACGATTTTTGGCCGGTACAACCGATAATTGCAATGCGCACTCCCATTATCCGGCAGTTGGCCATGGCCACGCTCGACAAAGGGGCATTGCGAATGATTGTCAGAAGAGGTTTGTATCACAAGGAAAATCTGACCCAAGAACTTCTCAGTGATTTTTGGGAACCGATGAAGACCAAGGAGGGCAGAAAGGCTTTTCTCCATTTTGCAGCAAGTCTCGACAACAACGAGCTGCTGGAAATAGAAGAAAAACTGCACCAGTTGCAAATGCCAGTCCTAATTATAAGAGGCGATGCCGACCCGTATCTCAGCGCAGCCATTGCTGAAAAACTAGCAAAGAATATCCCGGGTGCAAAACTCGTCAGGATTACCACCGGCAGTCATTTTATACAGGAAGATGAACCCGAACTCATTGCCAAAGAGCTGAAAGCATTTTTTACGGCCTAAAATATGACTGAATATGACTGACGATTTACCATCACGACTACAAACACTTGAGCATCAGATTCAGGTTTTGACAGAGGAAAATGCGCAATTGGCTGAACGAGCTGAAGATTCTCTTTTGCTTGGCCTGATATCGGAAAATATACAAAACCTGCAGGACCAAATTGAAATATTTAACAGCGGCCTAGAACAAATTTCCATCCTGAAAGGTATCCCTTTTTGTAGCTGTGGTCAGTTAAATGGATGTGAAATTGAGAAAATTGCCAGCTATGCATCATTTTCCGACTCCATAGAGATTGGCTACCCGATAAAAATCAGCGAGGAAATCCTGGCCGATCTGCAATATGGGCCAATCCTCATTACTAACCTTGAAAATCTGAGTTGTAATTTTGACGGCAGTGAATTTCAACCGGCAACCGTCGTCCTTATCCCTTTTAAGACGCAGGATATAACCGATGGCGTCTGCATCTTCATTGACAACACAACAGATAAGGAACGGTTTTCACCAATGCTGATGTTGCTGAATCATGCAGTGGAGATGATTGTCTCAAAATATGACAATGTGTTCCTGCTTGATGCTCTTCAGGCAGCCAATAAACAGCTTGAACAACGGGTGCAGGAGAGAACCTCTGATTTAACGAGAGCCAACAAAGCCATACAGGAAAGCGAGCTTAAATATCGTCAACTTGTCGAAAACGCCAATGATGCTATTTTCGTCGTGCAGGATGGCAGGCTGGTGTTTTTTAATGACAGGACTTTTGAGGATCTGAAGTACGACAGAGAAGAGCTGGTCAACTTCCCGTTTTTTGAATTAGTCCATCCGGATTACAGGGCTCTTGTGACAGAATATTATACAAAGAGGCTGCAAAGATCTCCTGATATACCTGCCACCTACGAAATTACGGCATTAACAAAGATCAGGGAAGAGCTGACCATCCAAATCAGTTCCGTTTTGGTTGATTGGAACGGCAAACCGGCCATCCTGGTTTTCGGCAGAGATATATCCGACCAACGCCGACTGGAAAAAAGTTTTCATCAGGCGCAAAAAATGGAAGCCATAGGGCAACTCGCCAGTGGTATTGCCCATGATTTTAATAATATGCTTGGTGGTATAATGGGTGCAGCAGAGATGCTTGGCCTCTACCTGCCAGATGATGCCAGGTTGAAAAAATTCCACCTGATGATCGTCGAAACTGCAAATCGTGCCGCTGGATTAACAAAGAAGCTCCTCTCGTTTTCACGTTCCAGCAAACAGGTATCTATTCCAGTTAATGTCCATAATATCATTAACGAAGCTGTAATCCTCCTGGAAAACAGTCTCGATCCACGAATTACAATTCAGGTCGATCTTAAAGCCACTGAAAGCACTGTAATCGGAGATCCCTCACAACTACAGAATATATTTATCAATCTTGGGATAAATGGATCACATGCCATGCCTGACGGCGGGACGCTATATATATCCTCCGATATTGTTGAGCTTGATCCACTCTACTGTAAATACTCAACTTTTCGAATCCAACCAGGCAAACACCTGAAACTGGAAATACGGGATGGTGGAACAGGTATTGCGCCGGAGCATATAGGAAGAATATTCGAACCGTTTTTCACAACAAAGGAGCCGGGAAAAGGAACCGGACTCGGCTTGTCCTCGGTATACGGAACTATTCAGCAGCATAACGGAGCCATAACCGTGTACAGCAGTAAAACAGGCACAGGCACCACCTTCCATGTGCTTCTGCCGCTTTCAGATATAGAACCCACCGAGCAGCATGTTCCCCCGGCCCTCCAGAAAGGTAGCGGACGAATACTGGTTGTTGACGACGAAGAGGTCATGAGACTCACGGCCAAAGCCATTCTTGAAGAACTGGGATATGAGGTTGTCGTGGCAAAAGATGGCCAGGAAGCTTTGCAAATATACCTGGAGGAAAATTCAGCCTTTGACCTGGTATTGTTGGATATGGTGATGCCGGTGATGAATGGTCGAGACTGCTTTGAAGCCATGAGAAAGCACAACCCAAATGTTCTGGTTGTGCTTTCATCAGGCTTTGCAAGGGAAGAAGATCTTAGGGAGATGAAAGAGCATGGTGTCGTGGGATTTCTCAGTAAACCATATTTCAGCAGTACCCTAAGCCAGACCATCCATGATGCGTTACAGCAACGATCCGGTAAAGTTTAGAAAAGATGGAGAATTTTGAACCGGTATCAAACCTGGCAGGATGCATCCATGTCACGCTCACGATCCTGGCTTTGGTCACCGGAACCCTTGCCATTGCCTACCAGAAAGAGGCCACTCGCATTAGTGGTGGCTGTTATACTATCTAAACAGGAACCATCTCTATCACGGTCCGGCGTGCCATCCCGATCACCAGTACGATGGCCGTTCCTGACCAGATCGGCATCACATGAACCATCCTGTTTCTGGTCTTGATCACCGGAACCTTTGCCATTACCAACCAAAAGGAGGTCACTCGCGTTAGTGGGTGTTGTTATACTTTCTAAACAGGAACCGTCTCTGTCACGGTCCGGCGTGCCAGTGCCATCCTGAGCACCAGTACGATGGCCGTTGCCAGCCAGAAGGAGGCCGCTAGCATTTGTGATTGCGGTTACACTATCCAAACAGGAACCATCCCTCTCTCTATCTCTATCTCGATCTCCACCTCCACTACCGGAGCCGTTGCCCCCTCCTCCGTTACCATTGCCTCCACGGGCCAAGAGCAAACTGTCACCGATACCATTGCCGGCCAGAAAAGTCCCCTGGGTTGTTGTACTGGCCATTGCTGGTACTACAAGCATGGTAAAGATTGCTGCTGCCCCGATAGTGGTGGTGATTTTTGCTGAAATCTTCAATTTGGTAACCTCCTGATAATTTGTCGTTCCCATAGCGGGAAGTAATTAAGCGGCAAAAGCCACTCCCTGTACTATCTCAACATGTTTGAGATGCTTATACAGCGAGAACGAGCCAGCGGAAAAAAGGTTACAAGTTCTTTTGAAAGAAGAGTCTATGTGGAATGCACTACTTGTGCTGTTCAGAAAACTTGCGAAAAGCCTTAAACCCAGGTCAAAACAACATTTTTCCACATTCTTTAAATGCTCTTGAAACACCACCAGGCCCAAGCTTGATTCCACCAAAATATCTCACAACAACAATTAGATGGGATTCAAGTTTTTCATGTTTTAGAAGTCCAAGCAATGTTTTCCCTGGATAGCCAACTTCTCCATCGTTTTTGAACGTTTCTTCCTTGTCAAAAATCATGGCGCTACAGACATGGCTGGCTTTTTTGTGCTCTTTAGTGAGGGTTTTTACTATTTCTTCCTGTTCATCCAGAGATTCAAGAGAATAGAGATAACCAAAGAACTTTGATTTTTTGATTATTAATTTTGAAGTTTTAAGCTGCATAGTAGTGCGTCCCGACTGTTAAATCCCTGGCTACCACCTTTTATGCAGATCGAATGAGGTCTTTTTACGATTTTATCAATCTTAAAACTCGCAACATTTCTGCGGAAAAGGCCAAGGTTAGATTATTTTTTTATTTTTAGACAAGATACTGGAAGGCGCATATAAAAGCGATCGAGAACAGGTGTGATTTCTAAACGTGAATCTCATGTATTGTCAGCGACACTGCAATGGTCCACATAGTAGCGCACACCACACTGTCAAGAATCCGCCAGGATATTTGCTTTTTGAACAGAGGTGCAAGCATATGTCCCCCGAGGCTCAGGCTTATAAACCACAGCGTGGAGGCAGAAACTGCCCCAACCCAAAAATGAAGTCGGCTTTCGCCATGAAATTGACTACTGACGCTTCCCAGAAGAATGACCGTGTCCAAATAAAAGTGTGGATTGAGCAGTGTCACCGCTAAGGTAGCGAGAATGGCGGTCCTCAGTTTCATCGCAGTTTAATTATTTAAACTCATTGAGGCTTTGGCCATGGTTGCCCGGGAGGGCAGTTTCGATAAAGCTGCAAAAGTATTGTACATAACCCAGTCTGCGGTTTCCCATCGGGTCAAATTGCTGGAAGAACTTGTGGGACAGGTATTGATAGCGCGTACCACCCCATCCCAGCTAACGGAGGCCGGTCGAAAAATCCTGAAACACTACCTCCAGGTCAAGCGGCTTGAAGACGAGTTGCTGGGAGAGATGGGTGATCCAACCGACAAGGGGTTTACGTCGCTTGCGGTGGGCATTAACGCTGACAGTCTTGCTCTTTGGTTTCTTGCGGCAATCCAATCCTTTATGCTTGAGGAAAAGGTGCTCATTGACATCCGGGTGGATGATCAGGAACAGACCCACCGGCTGCTGAAAGATGGTGAGGTTATGGGATGCATCAGCACCCAGGAGCAACCCCTGCAAGGCTGCCTCATCGAATATCTCGGACGCATGACTTACCACATGGTGGCTGCGCTGGTATTTGCGGCTGAATGGTTTCCTCATGGGTTCACTGAAAAAGGCGTCCGTCATGCCCCGGCCCTTATTTTTGATCGAAAGGATGATTTGCACCACAAATTCCTCCAGCAGGCCCTTGGTACAGTGCCGCCATTTTTCCCGACGCACTATATGCCATCTGTTGAGAAATATGCAGATTTTATCGCCTCGGGGATTGCTTATGGCATGCTGCCAGATCAGCAAACTGCGCCTTTGCTACAATCCGGGCAGATCGTGGATCTATCTCCTGACTACCATGTATCGGTGAAACTCTATTGGCATTGCTGGAGCTTGAAATCAAAGCTGTTAAATAAATTTACTCAACAACTCATCTTTTGTGCCAAAAAGCTATTGGAGAGGTAAGTAGTAATAGACAATGGCATGATCAAAACAGATCCGCCGCAAAGGTCAGCTTTGGCAATCATTTTACAAGAAGGTTCTTCAAATCATCGAGCTTTTCAAATCTTGCGGGTGTCGATCGTCCAGTACTGTTCTGATTAAAACAGCGATCTCTTTCATGGCAAGAGGTTTATACGCGAACCCTTTGATGCCGGCGGCTTTAGCCTCTTCCTCGGATACGATATGACTATATCCTGTACAGAGGATAACTGGAATATTGGGTCGGATCTGCAGAATATTTTTCGCCAGATCAATCCCCGTCATATCGGGCATTGTTTGATCTGTTATCACCAGATCAAACAAGTCGGCTTGAGCTTTGAAAATGGCAAGTGCCTCAAGGCTGTTTTCACAAATGGTTACGACATAGCCAAGTCGTTCCAGCATCGACTCGGCAAGACCAAGGAGCAAGAGTTCGTCGTCGATAACAAGAATGCGCTCGGATCCAGCTGGTATAACGTTGGTCTCGGCGTTTGCAATTGAATTGTGTTGCGGCAGAGCCGGAAAATTTACTTCAAACAGTGTTCCCACGCCAACAGCACTTTCGCAGTTTATGAATCCTCCATAACTTTTGACTATTCCATGGGATATAGCAAGCCCCATACCTGTCCCTTTGCCTACTTCTTTGGTGGTGAAGTACGGATCAAAAATTCTATCCTTAATTTCCGGCGGTATTCCCGAACCATTATCTCTGACAGATAACTGCACGAAGAGGCCAGGTTGAATCTCTGGCTGACTCAGTAAATCTTCTTTTGAATAGGTCTTATTTTTAAGAGAAATAGTTGCGATACCGCCGGTTTTTTCCATGGCATGGAAAGAATTGGTACAGAGGTTTATAAGAATCTGATGAATTTGGGTCGGGTCGGCAAGGATGAAGCTGGCCTCGGAGTCTATATCCTGTTGTATTTCTATAGTTGTCGGCAGGGAAGAACGAAGAAGGCCAGCTGCCTCTTTAACAATCATAGCAGGTTGAACGGGTATACGTTGCGTTTCTGACCGGCGACTAAAGGCAAGGATCTGTCGGACAAGATCTTTTGCTCTGTTACCTGCTTTCATAATCTGATCAAGGTGATTTTCCTGCGGTTTCCTGCCATGACAGACATCTTCTCTGGCAATTTCAGCAAACCCCAAAATGGCACCTAAAAGATTATTGAAATCATGGGCAATGCCTCCAGCCAGGGTGCCTATGGTTTCCATTTTCTGGGATTGGCGCAATTTGTTTTCGAGTTCTTTTTTCTCGGTAACGTCCTCAAAGCTTTCGATACCACCTATAATTTTCGATGAGCTATCGAGAAGATAATCGATGTTCTTTGCAAGAGTCCGCTCTGTTCCATCCTTGCACCTGATAGTACATTCGATATCTTCGGCGGGCACCTCGGAACCTTCAAAAAGGCGACAGAACGTTGAGCATGGTTCGGTGCTGAAAATGAGACATTTCTTTCCAAGTACCTCACCCGCCGAGTATCCTGTTATCTCTTCCGCTTTTTTGTTCCAGATGATTATCCGGCACTCTTTATCCACAGCAAAGAGTCCGCTTGGTACCAATCGATATACACGCTCTGCCTGTTCTTTTGCCGCACGTAATTCAGCAGTGCGAACGTATACGTTTTCTTCCATCATTTCATGGGAACGTCTGAGGTCCCTAAATTTTGCACGCAGAGCGGCAACTACACCTTTAAAATTGGCAGTCAGCAGTGAAACCTCTTCCAGACGACTGTCAGGCCATTCGAGTGGCAGATCATTCTCAACCCTGTCGGCCAGTCCGGTTGTTGTCTCGGTGAGTCCCAAAATAGATTTGCTGAAGCGGTGGCTCACTTTGAGGGAAACTGCAAGCGCCGCGAGGCACAGTGCCAATATGACCAGGAGTGCATATGTCTGTTGTTGGAGAAGATGTTTTTGAAAAGGGGCAAAAGAGGTTTCAATTATCCATGTCCAGCCAAGTTGTTGGTCAGCGATCGTTTCAAAACTGTACCATGACTTTTGCACCCTTCGCCAGAGGGTGACATAGGTCGGCATGGGGGGTAAAATCTGATAAACATCATCCTGGATGGCATGGGGCTCACCGAAATCCCGGGGAGCATATACCTTTTGACCTGCGAGATTGGGATTGTTTGTCGAGATTATCAACCCTTCCGGATCTAATAGGGTCGCCCAAAGATTTGCATCATACTTCTGCATCAAGGACAGATGATTGGTCATGTAATCACACTGCAACAATACCAGCCAATTGTTTTGACCATCTCCCAGGGCAACACTGTTGGGGATGCCCTGTTGGCCGGAAACAACCTGACCGGCTTTAATCCCCTTTGGATCAAGGACAGATGCATATTTCCAGTATTGCAGACTGGCTGTTTCGTCTTGTCCCTTTTTCCATATACCGATGATTCCGATGCTTTTGAAAAAAGAATCCGGAATTACATCCAATTCCCCCGACGTTAATATTAGCCGTACTGGATCGAGAAGAAGGTGGAGACTCAGGGAATAATTCTCAGCTGCGATATGCAGTTTATCGATTATACTCTTTTCATTGCGGTCAAGAATTGCTCGTCCATTGATAATCATGACGATGATTGCAGGCACCACAACCATCGCCATCATTATTGAAAAAATGGCTTGCTTAATCGAGATTAACCTGGGCTGGTCGTGCTTTCTTGCTATCTTGTAAAGCGGTGTAAGCTGGAGAATAAGGGTGGCAATCAGCGAATTGGTTATGCCGATAATCCAGAACATCAACGCCGCAGGCAGGGTACCAACGAATGGCAAATGCATAACAAATTTAAAAAAGAACCAGAGCAGCGGTATTCCGACCAACGGCCAATAGATGGTGTTTACCAGCACAAGATTATTGATCCGCGTACGGTTCAGAACGATTCCAATGAAAAGCGGTTCAGCGGTGAGCCAGACCATCGCGTAAGGATGACCAAAGAGAACATAGGTCCAGCTGCCGGCGATAATTCCTGCCAAAATGCCCCACCCTGTTCCGTAAAGACGAAGAACTAAAAGAACCGGGATGCTGCCGAGCAGGTAATTGAACCCCATGAAAAGACGAGGAGCGGCAACATTGCCTATCAGCCCGCAAACTAACAACAGAGCAAGTAAGCAATAAGAGGCCTTGGTATTTTGGCTTTTCTCCATCGTTGCAAGAAAATTTCAACGGGTTAACTGTAAATGCGATTGCTTGTTGGCCAGAGCAATCAATCATCGATAGGTAAGGCGCCAACGGCTGAACGTCCGTTCCTTACAATTTATCACCTTCGTTTGGGCTTGTACAGGGCAAGTCCCTTATTAATAGCAACATTGACCGCACAAAGAGAACCGGAGACAATTTTCATCAAAAGTACCTTTCATAAAAATGGGAGTGAGTTTTGATATTCACTTCTTCCAACCTGCCTCAATATGAAATGATATCTGACTGGCAGATAAGGTAAAGGATGACTAAAATGGAAACGTAGAAGATATACATAGAGGAACGCGGATCGTTTTACTGAATCGAACCTTTCACAAGTAACACAGAGACCAAGGATAGAAAATGGCAGGTGGGTGGACCAGCGACGGAGCTGTACAAAAACAAATCGATGCAAGTGTGGAAGATGCTGTAAAATTAGCCAGGAGTCGTATCCCTAAAGGCAAAAGCCTCAGCCACTGCGAGGAATGCGACGAGCCGATCCCAGCAGCCAGAAGAAACGCTATTCCCGGTGTCCGTCTTTGCATCCTGTGTCAATCTGAGCTAGAGAAAAAGCAGACCTTTGCAACCGGCATTAACAGGCGAGGCAGTAAAGATAGCCAGTTAAAATAGATTTGATATCCACATACAGAGGTGACGTATGGTTTCAATTTTTATCAAAAACAGTGGTCAGCGAATTGAAACCATAATGGTACGCTCAATCCTGATTTCTTTACAGATCAACGAGGTGCCTATTCAGACTATATGCGGCGGCAAAGCTATCTGCGGCAAATGCCTTATCCGAATATTAAAAGGACAGCAGTACCTGAGTCCCGTTCAGCCCAGGGAATCAGCAGCACTTCAGCGTTTAGGTGCCGAACCGGACATGCGACTGGCATGCCAAACCCACGCCGGAAAGGATATTGAGATAGAGATCATCAACTACGGTTCAGGATAATTCTCTTCAATTGAAATTTTCGACACAGGGACCATCACAGGGACCATATAAGCAAGTGGCGCCTGGCTCAGGGTGCAGACAAGATGTTGTCTCCTATATTTCAGTGAAGCTCTGGCGGATTTCCTCCATCCGTTTACGGTTCTTGCCCAGATCTGAGTATCCTTTTCGGGAGGCGGACCGCACCTGAATCACCTGGTGTTCCACATCCAGCAGGAATTCCCCGTCATCGACGAACAAAAGAGTATGAAACTCAACGCGGAGATAGCCGGGGCCTTCTTCAATAATGGTGGTGTCATCCCGATCTGCAAGTATCTGCTTGAGTCTGGCAAAGGCTGGTTCCGGTTCATCTTTAAAGACCAGCGGCGCTATGCGATGTGCAACGTCAACCGACTGACTCGACACACAATTCGGTGAACTGGGACATTCTGTCAGTTTACCATCCGAAACTCCAAGATGGTCCGGCCTTTCCCCGGCGCAAGCCGCCAAGATGGTGGTTACAATGCTCATAAGCAGGATCCTTCGCAAAAGCTGTCTCATTGAATATTATCCATAATGAAGAGTGATCACCAACTGTATCACAGCCAGTTTTTTGGCTCTGACTTCAATACTTCTGTCATTGCCCGCCCCCGATAGTTGAACAGAAAATGCGTACAAAGGCATGACTTATCATCTCCCCCTGCGCTAAAATTCAAAACTTATTCCGAGCAGCACCCCATGTTCCTGGTAACCACTATCGCAGATAACACCATTATATTCCAGCGTTAACGACATGTTGTTCTTAAATACGGCTGTGAGACCGACTCCGGCTGTGCCGAAGGTGTCATCCCTTCCGTCGGACACAACATTGAATCCCGGTGTCTGCCCATCGCTCAGGCGGGCACTTACGTCTGACTCGTCATCGCCATACCTGTGTTGTATCGATGCGGCAATCAACGGAGTCAAGTTTGCAAAAGCCATGGTATAGGTTTTGGCAATACGCGCGCCGACACCAGGTTGGAAAACATCGTTCTGTTGGCGATCCACGGAGAGATCGAGAGATCCGGCACCGGTTTCCGTGTACTTATCGGTTACTACGTTGATATATTGAGCGGCAACATACGGTGTCATATCCCACCCCCACAGATCAAAGCTGCGACCCAAACCGGCGTAGAGGCTGAAAAGATTCCCGTCGGCATCGGATTTAGCAGTGCGGTCTAATCCTGGGAATGCAATTCGGCGGGAGTTACTCTGTCGGTTTATACCGTAACTGACTGCACCGTCAAGAAAAAGCCGACCCCATTGCCGAGATCCATATAGTCCCAAAGTGCCCCCGGTAACCTTGGACTTGCTGCCCTCATCATTGATGTCAACATCGGAGCGATAAATGCTACTGAAGATTCCCAAAACGTACTCATCAGCAATGCGGCGGTCGAATCCCACGGTCATTACCGTGGTATTAAAGTTATAGCCACTCTGGTTGGTGGAACCGTCCTGTTTACCTGAAAGAGCCTTTCCTGTCATAAAAAAGCCAAAATCCGTTTCCGGCGACGCGTTGTAACTCCCAAGATTGGTGAGATCTGAATCGGTGCTGGCCAGCAGGACACCATCAAATGGGTCATGCCGTAAAATGGCGGCCAATTGGGAACTGTTGGTCGTCTTCATACCATTGCGAAGGTTGCTCAAACGAAGCGCCAGATTGGATGCCTGCACGTTGGCAGTAATCAGGGCGGTTTGCAGTTGACCATCGCTCCCTTTTGCAGACAGGGATTCAAAGGCCCGACCAGCCTGGTTGTAACTTCTAAGGCTGTCTATTTGGTCAAGTACCGTATCAAAATCACCGGTGGCAGATCCGGCCCCGGCATCCACCGCCTCTGCGACGGCCTGCTGATTGGCATTTAAATGGCTAAGCAAATTGGCATTCTGATAGTCGCGTTCGGCGTTAAGAGTAACATCATCGGTATTGTAGAGCGGCTTTAAAAGCAAGGTCGGGGTGAGGTTGCCTATTTCGGCAAAGTATCCAGTGACATCCGTGGCTTCCAAAACTGTGAAGGAATCCCCATGGAGAGGGATATAGCTGTCCATAACTCGAGGTTGCAGCAATCCGTCTAATACGGCGGCCCCGCTCACCATCAATTTGTCATAATCATTTACACCAGCAATATCTATGGCGAGACTTCCGCCTGCCTCCTGACTGTAATTTCCATTGACATTCAAAGTACCCACAGAATTTCCCGGCGATACTGTTCCTGCGGTGTTGGTAAGACCACGACTTGCAGTCACCGTGCCACTGCCAGCCAACTCGCCGCCGGTCAATGTCACCCGGCTGCCCAAAGAACCGGACTCGCCGAGACTGCCATTGACAATAAGCCGACCGCCATCAACCAACACATCATGTTCTACCGAAAAATTCCTGCTGGCAGGGATGATCAGATCTGCCCCGGCGTTGAGAACCGACAGGGAGCGTGCACTTACATCATGGTCCAGTATTGTCTCGCCTGAATTCAACAATTCCATATCTCCCAGATAGAGGAGCACCGAATAGCTGTTCCAGATAGTGGTATTGCCGGGTATTGCATCCGCCAGGGTGAGAGACCAGGTACCAATACCGTCTTCGCCCCAGAAGGCATTGGACAGGTAGTCCCAGCTTGCGGTTGCGGGAAGTATCATCTGCTGATCTGGATCCAGTAACCCGATATCGTAAACGAGCACACTTTTCATTCCCGATGGGGATGAGAGTGTGGCTTTCAGATCAAAGATGGATTGGCTCGTCACACTCAAATTGACGCTTACCGCCTCTATTGGCTGGGTTAGTTCGGTTGCTGTGAGAGAAAAGTGTTCGGTCAGGCCATCAGGATCGTTATCGGGAATATGGCCTTGACCTTGACCACCATCAGCACTCACGATAATGGTTCCGGTGTCATAGACCGATTGGCTGGTAACATATCCTGCACGATGTACGCTATCAACAAAGGCACCTGCGTCTATCAGGCCGAAGCCATAGTCCGGACTAAAGTTCAACCCGACACCGTTAGTACCCCAGGAGGGATTGGCAGCATCGACCTGGCGACTGGTAGCCGTTAAGACATGTTTCGCCATACGCACATCCAGAGTGGAATTGGCCTCTACCCCAAGAGCCATAATCCCGCTGACCAGAGGTGCGGCGGAAGATGTGCCGCCGAAAGTGCTATTATAGTTGACGTCCGGGAAACTCTCATACCACGCTCCAGCCGGATTAAAATCGGAGAATTGATTATAGCCCAGCTCGGAACCAGTCCTGTCGGTGGTGGTAATTCCGAAACTTTGGGGAGTGCTGTTTGATGGAGCTGTGACGAATACATTCGACCCGAAGGAACTATAAGCAGAATAGGTACCGTCGCTGCCCAAGGCTGCAACGACAATCCCGTAGTGACTGTTGCGAGTCGCCTCAAGTACAGTATTCTGCTTAATTTGCCCACGCTCATTTCCGGCAGAATAAACGGATACCACACCGTTCTCCGCTGTTTTCGCAATAGCTTCGACAACTGATGTTTCAAAAATATAAGGTCCTGAGATAAAACTATAAGAGTGATTTTTGACCCGAATAAGTGCGTCGCCTTCGATTTTTTCCGTGGTGGAATCCACTCCGCTCTGCCAGAAAAGTGCATCTACTTTTATCGATTCAGGAATAACATCACCTTGGGCGAAGATGTTCAGACCGGCAAACTGAGCCAGTGGCGCAGCCCCGGTTCCTCCGAGAGCATTGCCGCCTCTGGCTGCTGCCACACCGGCCACACTCGTGCCATGGTTGTCCGAGATGGTCCATGGACCTTGGGAAATACTTGCAATTTCTGGATTCAGGCTGAAGTTTTTGCTTAGATCAGCACGATAATTGTCGACAAGGTCGGGGTGATTTCCCTGTACCCCGTCATCGACAATGCCGATAATTACTCCAGCTCCGGTGTATCCGGACGACCAGGCCCCAGCCAGGTTAGCGTCCAAGCCAGCATTTGCCTGGTGCCATATCTCGCCATCACCTGGCTGATAATTTATGCCTTCGAGGGGGGCGGTGTTGACAAGGTGCCACTGTCCGGGGAATCCCGGCAACTCAGGATTGTAAAAGAAATAAGGATCGTTCGGGTAGAAGGGCTCGCCCGCCTGGGCAGATCCTGCCATGAGCACAACCAAAATTACTAATGCAGCAATGGTAGAAATTGCAGTAATTCTCTTGGAAACCTCGCAATTTGGACGTTTAACAGTTGAAACTGCCGGAAATACAGATGGTAACATTGAAACTTGCATACATTTCTCAATTATTTATGATCTTTTATATTTGTTACCAGATGTTAATGTATCGGCAATAGCATCAAGCAGGTAATGATATCTTTGGTTTTCCTTTCGATGATTCATTACAGTGACTCGTCACATAGTATCATCCAAGCACTCCAATGAACAGGGGCACCGATGCTTTACACTCTTTTTATCTAAAAAATTGTCAGATTGTGTAGAATCAAACCAGGCCATGCGTCAAGAAAGTGAAGCTCTCGTTAAAACAATTATTAATATTTCTTGACTACATCATGAATTTTGCGACAATAAGAAAAGATAGAAAATATTATGAGTAATAACGATCCAACCTCGGCAAGCGTTAAACAAGCCGGATTAAGTACCTTCATAAAATTTATTTTTAAAAAACAATGAATGAAGAATATATTTTTCAACAAAAAATATTTTAAAGCAAAACTCTGCATCCTTCTTACAAGTGGATTTTTTTTATTTCTCCTAACGTCTCTGCCTCGTATTGGTTTATGTATTGAGAATAATAAAACAATAAAGTCATTTAACTTTATAAATAAGCCATTCAGTGAAGTTATTGAGAAGATATCAGAGGAATATAACGTTGTTGTCCTCTACAACAAATCACTGGAAAAGCTCTCTATATCAGGGGTGTATACAAATGGCTCACTAGAAAAGCTGTTGACTCGAATACTCAAAGGAAAAAACATTTCAATATTAACTGACTCAGAAAATGACACCATTTATATCCAATCGTTTGGAGACAAAAATCAACACTTTGTTGCTTCATCCAGTCTTCTTTCAGGGCAAAGAAACAGCAGTTTCTTAGATCCTTATACACAGAAAACAGTTTCTCGATTAGATACAATTTTAGACCATCAGGAAAATAATAAAAGAGCACGTCTAAAAGATCCTAACTACATTGACCCCCTTTCAGAAAAATCACAGGCAGAGCTTAACAGTATATTAAAATTACAAGATATTAATAAACAACAACGACTGGAAAGCCCAAGTTCCATTGATCCGATGACAGGTAAAACTTATATTGAATTAGCTTCAATTAGAAAAGAACAAGAGCTGAAAAAAAATAGTCGTTTAACAAATAGTAACACCTTGGATCCCTTTACAGGGAAAAAACTTTCAGAACTTCAATTGATCTATAAACAACAGGCAGAGAACCGAGAAAAAAGATTAAATAATCCTGAATACATAGACCCAGTGACGGGATTAACAATGGCCAAGTTGAACGAAATATTAAAAATACAGGAGGAAAACAAAAAAGCCAGACTTGGATTTTAGCGCCAAACCATTGATTCCGGTGGCATATATGTATGATCGTCACTGGAATATTTTTTCAGAAAATGGTGTTTACTGTGAAGGCAACAAAACAATATTTTTTCAGTTAGGCACAAACAACAAAAACGCACATAATCAAAAGGATAACACGATGATCACAAGAAATTTAATAAGGATTTTTGCTATCGTATTTTTTATTTCAATCTTTGCATTAGTTTCCGCAAACGCCACGACTTGTGGGGTAATGAGCATTGTTAGTATTGCTTCAAGTGATAGTGGCAATGGCGGTCAAATATGGTTAAAAAACGAGACTTCAACAGCCTGTGGTAATGTTGCAGCTGGAGCCAACTATCTCTTCAATTTACCATCAACCAATACTGATAAAACGTTGGCTGTTCTTCTAACGGCAATGAGCTTAGATAAAAATTTATGGGTCGCATTTGACGATTCTACTGACCCGGGAGTGCTTCAAATTGTCGCAGTGCAAAAATAACCTGCTTTTACGGTTCTATTGGATCGTGAAGAAACAGGAAATAGTTCTTTTAAAACTGTAAACCAGGCAGCAGGAAAAATAATATTCCAGAATATATTTCATTGATAATCTGAAAAGGAAGAAAAATAGTATGGCTAATGACGAGCTAAAAAAGAGCAGTAAATTTACACGGCGAGAATTTGTTAAATATATTGCTGGAACAACAAGTTATATGTCTTTTGCCTCGTTTGACTTGTCTGGTCCTCTTTTTCTTCTCCTAAAGAAACAAAAATGGCCGATTTCCACCGAAGTCTATACAACCGCAGAACACCAGATCCTTCCCGTTCCAATATCTGCTGGCGCACCACAGATCGCCCCAAAAGATCTCCCTTTGTACACTCATTATAATTACAGTTCGTGGACAGTCGGCCCGGGTATGCCCCATACTGTATGGAACACCATTATAGATCCCGCCTACAACAATTCACCTAATGCAGCGCATTTGCTATCATTTTTTACCATCAGCGACATCCATATTGCTGACAAGGAATCCCCGGCTCAACCACTCTATTATGAATGGAGCAAGCCAGCTGGTTCTGCTAAATGTAATTCATCGGCCTACTCACCGGTAGTGCTCGCCTCAACCCACGTCCTTGACGCTGCGGTTCAGACAATCAACTCACTGCATAAAAAATCACCGTTTGATTTCGGGATTTCCCTTGGTGATGCTTGTAATAACTGTCAATATAATGAGCTGAGATGGTATATAGACGTTCTTGACGGTAAAGTTATCACCCCCAGCTCTGGCGCAAACATCGGTGCAAATTCAATTGATTACCAGAAAGAATATCAGTCTTTTGGTCTCGATAAATCGATCCCATGGTACCAAGTTTTGGGCAACCACGATCAATTCTGGATGGGGTCCTGTTATGAAGACGAAACGATCCGGGCTGCTCATATCTCTAATGCTATACAAACCACGGATAATTCGGATTTGCCCTGTGAAGCAATTGGCAGTTCCGGCTTTTATTCGGGCGTGATTGATGGCTCGGATCCATTGGGAGCGGTTATTCTATCAGGCCCCGAAGATGAATATCCAGTGCCACCCACAGTTGTTGCCAACCCGAATCGCCGTTCACTCACAACGGATGCATCCTCAAGCAAGAACTGGATAAATGAATTTTTCACCACCACATCAACTCCAGTTGGCCATGGTTTTAACCTTGTTTCGTCCAACCCAAATATTTCATTGGTCCCATCCGAGCATCAGTCTGATTTTGCCTGCTACAGCTTCGTCCCTAAAGCAGACATCCCTATTAAAATCATCGTGCTTGATGATACCTGCAAAGAACAAGGTCAGCCAAATTATGCGGCAGGTAGTCTCGATCAGGTCCGACTTGACTGGCTCGAAAAGGAGCTTGAGGACGGGCAGAGCAATAAGCAACTGATGATTATCGCTGCACATATTCCTTTTTACGCGTATAAGAACCTTGTTACTGATCCCGCTCAGGTGACATCAGATCCGAAGAATTTTATGTCATTGTTTATCAAGACAGGAATACTCCCCGGCGCTACCTCTCTTGTTGATGATACAGACTTGGGAGAACTGCTCCAAAACTATCCTAATCTGATTATGTGGATTTCTGGACACCGCCATATGAACACCGTCACGCCGCAAATTCACCAAGATCCTACACGCAGCTTCTGGGAGGTTGAAACTTCATCACTTCGTGATTTCCCCCAGCAGTTTCGGACTTTTAAAATTTACCGCAACAGCAACAACACTATTTCAATCATCATAACCAACGTTGACCCGGCAGTCGCGAAAGAATCGCCTGCAACAACGTCACGGGGAAATGCTATCGCCACCGCACGAATAACTGCAGCCGTTACCATGAATGATTCAACCTCCCACGCACTCAATGCTGAGCTTGTGGTACAATTGAGCCAGGAAATGCAGGAAGTTATTGCCGATTTAGGGACGCCGGTATCATAGCCTTTAATTGGGTAGCATCTCTTTTTTTATAAATTAGAGAGGAGACCTTTCCTGGGGCTCTAAGCCCAAATCGCCAAAATTTTCATGCTTTGCTGTGGTAATTTCGGTTTAATTTTACCACAGCTCATTCCCACGGGATTTATGGCGGTTTGGGTCCCCCCCCATGATCTTGATTCGGGCCTAAGTTCTAAGTTATTCGACGTGATCTGCATCTAAAACATTTCTGATTTTAGCGGCAAGAGCCTTGGAATTAAAAGGCTTCTGAATGAAGTGCACGCCATCATCAAGCACGCCATGATGAGCGATTACGTTTGCAGAGTATCCGGACATGAAGAGGCATTTGAGTCTGGGGTAGAGGGATTGCAGGCTTCTTGCCAGGTCCCTGCCGTTCATCTCAGGCATGATGACATCGGTCACGAGTAAGTGGATTGTACCGGCCTGATCTTTGGCAAGACGAATGGCCGAGTCGGGAGTCTTGGCAGGCAGTACTGTATAGCCCTGAAGTTCAAGCATAGTGGTGGTCATTTCAAGGATCATCGGCTCATCTTCCACCAACAGAATCGACTCGTTCCCACGCAACTCTACATTTGTCGACTCCATCTTGGCTGGGGTAACAACATTATGTGCATGTCGGGGCAAGTAAATCTTGAAAGTAGTACCTAAATCCGGCTCACTGTACACATTAACAAAACCCTTGTTCTGTTTGACAATACCGTAGATCATAGCCAATCCCAAACCGGTACCTTTGCCCATCTTCTTCGAGGTAAAAAAAGGCTCAAAAAGGTGCGCCATTGCGTCAGAATCAATCCCGCAGCCGTCATCCGTGACCGCTAATAAAACATACTCACCGGGAATGAAATCGTTGTGTATTTTGCAGTAGTCCTCATCAAAAGCGACGGTGTCGGTCTCAATTGTAATTGTCCCTGTATTGATAATAGCATCCCTGGCATTCACACAAAGGTTGGCGAGAATCTGGTCAAGCTGGGAGGGATCAATATTGAGCAGTCCCGGATCTTTGCATGGTAGCCATTCCAGCTTAATGTCTTCACCAATGAGTCGCCGCAACATTGTCAACATCCCGTCCACGGTTTCGTTCAGGTCTCTTATCTCAGGTGCAATGGTCTGTTTCCTTGCAAATGCCAGCAATTGCCTGGTCAGGTCGATGGAGCGCTGGGCAGCCTTGCGAATCTCTTCGAGGTTGCTAAAGAGTGGCTGGGTTTTATCTAACTGGATCTGTGCCAGTTCCGTATGGCCAAGGATCACCCCAAGCATATTGTTAAAATCATGGGCAACACCACCTGCCAGACGGCCAATGGACTCGATCTTTTGGGCCTGTAGTAACTGCTCCTGTAGATGGATATTATTTTTTTCTGCCTGTTTTAGCTCGGTGATATCCTTGATGACTTCAATAGCTCCGACATGTAATCCAGATTGATCATAGAGGGGGACCGCAACACCCCAAAGATAGGCACCTTGGCCATCGTTCAGATTCTGTAAAAATGCTTCTGCATACACCTTATCATTCTGTCTCGTGACGATAGAGTACTCGCTTTCCAGCTCTTTTTCTGAAAGACCGAGGAGATCGATGAGAATAGGCCTGCGTTCTCCATAGAAAGGAATGGCGTAGGCATAGTCACCCTTGCCGAGCACGTCCTCCCTTTTGACCTTCGTCATCTCCTCAATGGCTCTGTTCCAGACAACGATGCGCTTATCAGTATCAATAATAAAGGTGGCATCAGGCAGTGAATCAATAATGTCTGTTAAATACCGGCGTTCTGCCAGAAGCATTGCCTCTGCCTGCTTTCGCTCGGTGATGTCACGCGCGAAGCCGCAAATACGTTCTTCGTCGCCGAACTGCACATAATTTGACACGATTTCAACGGGGATTAACCGTCCGTCTTTGGTGAGATGTTCGGATTCAAATTTCAGAGAGCCATGTACCTTCATCTCGACCAACATATTCAGCCAAAGCTCTTCCTGGAAGGTAGGATCAACATCAGGCAAACTCAATTGCAACAGTTCCTGTCGCGAATAGCCGAGCGTTCGGCATGCCGCTTCGTTAACATCGACAATGCGTGCGTCAAGCGTCGCCCAAAAGATCGCATCTGAGGCGTGTTCGATGGAGAAGCGGGTCAACTTTAATGACTCCTCCGCTTGCTGACGTTCGGTGATGAAGCGCGCTTGCTGCACATTATGATAGGCAGATGCCGACAACTGGCTAGCCAGGGTAAAGAGCACACGGGATACTTTCTCAAACTGCCCACGGGACATAGCTGGAACTTCACGAAAAGCGTCAGCGGCAGCCTCTTCGTCAGCACCAATCTTTCTGGCATAAGCCCGAATTGCATCCTCAGTTTGGGTTTCGTCTCTTACCTGCCCAATCAGCCAGTTGGCAATATGTCGTCCTCCGACTGTAATACCGGCCCCCGCATCCCAAAGTCCGCCACTTAGACACGTCTGAACCGTCGGCCCATCGACACCTGCTCTGCCGATCAGAGCATCGGAGTGATAACAATTCGCACTGCCAGCCTTGGTCTTACGTATGATCTCAGAACAGAGTCGGCAGAAGTTGCTCCGGGCTGTTATCGGCGTGCCATCCGGATGGGTAATGATCGACGCCACTCCGGTTGCCTCAGAAAATTCGTCCTGCAGGCGTTGAATATCTTCCAGGTTAAATAGCTCGTCAAACGTGACGGTCTGGCTGTCCAAAGGTTGGCCCAAAGTAATCAGTTTCTTTTCGAGAGCTTCTTCGGCGCATTTTCGATCGGTGATGTCGATAAAAAAACAGGCCAGTTGATTGGCCATGCTATGGATCGCCGTCACTTCATAGTGCCGGTTGATCTGCCTGTGGTAAATTTCAAAGAGAAGAGATTCTTTGGTCTGAGTAGCCTGACTATATTTTGAACTCAAATCCGGTTCGGTTTGCGACATCATCTCCAAAACAGTACGACCCACGACAGATTCGGATTTCAGTCCCATCATACGTTCAAAAGCCGGATTGATCTCCAGAAACCGGTAATCGACAGGATGGCCCTGATCGTTAAAGATAATCTCATGCAAGGCATAGCCATAAAACATTTGGTTGATCAGCCCGCGATATTTCTCTTCATTCTCCTTCATTCGCCCCCTTCTTCATATCGTTGGTTAATCAGGCCTATAAGGCATATCGCCATCCGTTTATATACCTTACAAACAGAATCTATGCAGTTTGTCCAACTTTTGATCATTTTCTCTATCTGGTTTTAATTTAAGTATATTCGAAACCAAGAGTTCTTGTCTAGCATAGACCCCAGATTTGCAGAAGCTGACTGGCAATCGCTGCGCGTTGGCCCGACTCTAAACGTTGAAAATGGTTGTAGCCGGGAGTCAGCACAGCTATATTGGTTTTTAACAGCGGTTCAACGCCCCGGATAGATTCTGAAATTTGAAGAACCTCTGGCCAACATATAATTGACGTATCGAACATTTCAACAAATGTAAGGAATATTCTAAAATGAGTGACTGGACGAATAAGGTGGTTTTAATTACTGGAGGGAGCAGTGGAATAGGAAAAGCCGCCGCCAAAAAATTTCTTCAGAAAAAAGCAACAGTTTACATTACCGGGAGAAATGCAAAAAAACTCGAGCAGGTGAAAGAAGAATTCAGCAAAATCAACAGCAATATTCACACGATTGCCTTCAATGTTGCGATTCCTGATGAATGCAGGCAGGCAGTTGATTCTATTCTGGCAGACGAAAAACGGCTTGATGTTTTAGTGAATTCAGCGGGTGTTTCTTATCAAGGTCCTTCTGTAAGCATGACGGAAGCCATCTGGAATGAAACGCTCGATATTAATTTGAAAGGAACCTTTTTTATGTGCCAATCGGCGATTCCGGCATTGGCAGAAACACAAGGGTCTATTGTCAACATCAGTTCTGATGCAGGGTTGATTGGCAACAAGGAATTGGCTATATATTGTGCATCAAAAGGCGGTGTAACTCTTCTGACAAAAGCACTTGCCATTGAACTCGCGCCACAAAAGATACGGGTTAATGCCGTATGTCCCGGAGAAGTTGAAACACCAATGCTTCTCACAGATTTTGAGCAATCAGGATTTGCCACTCGTAAGCAATTTGATTCGCATTTTCTTGGTCATTATCCACAAGGTGAAAATGCACGATACACCCAGCCAGATGAAGTCGCTGAATGTATTTATTTTTTAGCTTCCAAAGAGAAAGTCGAAGCCATTACCGGAGCCTGCCTTTCAATCGACTTTGGACTTACATCGGGGTATTGATTTTTTTAGTCACGTGTTACGACTAAACAAAAGTTACGGAACGAACTGTATCATAAAATACTTATAACAGCATAGAAAGATTGCAAATAATATTTTTGAATGGTAATTACACATGATGTCTTTAGCAGCCTCCATGGAGAAAATGACCCCAACTGTTATCTTAATGCAACCAGATAACGGTCATCTTTCAACTCGATCTGTCGAAGAAGACCTTTCTTAAAAAGGTATTCCCGGCGTCGAAGCCCTTCGTTGTGCATGTCTTGAGTACATTCTAGGAAAATATATAACTGGTATGGGATGATGGGGCCTGTGGCCTAATAACCCGGATCTACGATAAAAAACTATTCCTTTCAAAGAGGTGAGGACGGATTACTATGGATTGCGGGGACAAACCGGTACTGGTGTTAGGGGCCACGGGCTATGTTGGTGGACGGCTATTACCTCTTCTTCTCGAACGCGGCTGGAAGGTACGCGCGGTGGGGCGTTCTGACCGGAAAATTCAGGCCAGGTCCTGGGGCAGCCATCCCAACCTGGAGATTATTGTCGCTGACGCCCTCGACACCGCCGCTCTTACCGAGGCCATGCGCGGCTGCCAGGCGGTATTCTATCTCATCCATTCCATCAGACCCGGAGAATATGACTTTGCCACGCTGGACCGGCGGATCGCCTATTCCACAGTACAGGCCGCGCGCGAGGCTGGAATGGGCTGGTTCATCTATTTTAGCGGACTCGGCAACCCGGCGCATCTTTCAGATCAACTGCGCTCGCGGTATGAGGTCGGGGAAATCCTGGCTCTGGGCGGCGCCAAGGTGACCCAGCTGCGGGCACCGTTGGTTCTTGGTTCGGGCGCGGCATCTTTCGAAATGATTCGAGCCTTCTGTGGTAACACAAGGATCATGTTCGTCCCGCGCTGGATGGATGCCAAATGCCAGCCCATCGCCATCGCCAATGTGGTGAACTATCTGGCCGGTTGTCTGGAACACCCGGAGAGTGCCGACCAGATTTATGAAATTGGTGGCCCCGAAGTGCTCTCCTGGCGCGAACTCTTTCGTATATATGCAGAGGAAGCAGGTTTGCCGCCCCGTCTCATTCTGGTTCTTCCCATGCGAATTCATCAAATTTCTATAGGATGGATGAACCTGGTCACCCCGGTGTCGGTGGCCCTTATCCGCCCGCTGATAGAGCGCATGCGAGACGAGATCCTTTGCCACGACGAACGTATCCGGGAGATCGTTCCACAGAAGCTTCTCTCCTGCCGGGAGGTTATCGTCAGGGCTCTGGATGAAGTGCGACAGGATTCGGTTGCTTCAAGCTGTTTTGACGCTGGCTGCACCCGCCTGCCGGAATGGATCGACAGTCAATCTCAACCTAATGCCAGGGTCTTCCGCGACACCTTTTTTATAACCCTCGATGGCCCGCCGGAACTCGCCTGGAACGTGGTCAAGCGCATAGGCGGAAATACCGGTTGGTATTTTGGCACCTTCCTCTGGAAGATGCGCGGTTTTGTCGATAAACTGATTGGCGGTCCGGGACTGTCCAGAGGCCGCCGCCGTGTGGATTCGGTGGGCATAGGTGATAATCTCGATTTTTGGCGGGTGGTTGCTGTGGAAGAACGTTCCCGCCTGCTGCTGCGGGCCGAGATGCTGGCTCCTGGTGAGGCATATCTCGAGTTTCGGGTCCAGGTGCTTGCTGACGGTTCTAACGAATTGCGCATGACCCCAAGCTTTGAACCACATGGATTTTGGGGAAAGGTCTACTGGTTGATCATTGCTCCCTCCCACTCTCTGCTTTTCGGGACGATGCTTAAACAGATGGCAAAAACAGCTGGTGCCCACGTCTTGAGTGGCCCATCATGCATTAAAGAAGGTTGATCCGTTTTCCAACTATACAATCACCTGACAGTTTTTCGCTAACCAATACATTCAGTTCAAATACCCTTTATGTATTGGTTACAAATTGAAGGATGAATGACTTCATGGAGTTTGTAAATTGAATCAGCTTGTCCGTGGATTGCATTATTAAAGAATTGGACAAGCTCGGCGGGACTGGCATCGATACATGTCTCTGTTGCGATGCGCCTCAAATCTATTAAAAAGCTGGAAAACCTATCAGGAACATCAGCGATGATATCCGTATTTAAAAAATTACTGCCGTTATAGATGCTGTGATAATTCTGTTTTGATTTTTCAATAATAAGGGCAACCTTCTTCAGATTTGTTATCGAGGATCTTTTTTCACATGACTGCAGACAGGCCGAATCAATTCTGTCTTTTTCACAGCCAATAATCTGATGAAATAAACACTGTCGACTCGTCATCAGCAATATCGGATGATAGATGCTGTAGTACAGATTGAAATCATCCGGTCGCTGAATTCTTTTTATCTGAAGTCTGCTGAGTTCATTTGAAATATAGGCCCCAAAACAATTAAATTCCTCTTTCAAACAGACAAGGCTAAAGGAATTAACAATATTGAGATACGGCCCGGCAATCCACGGGATCTCATATTCACAGGCGGCATAAGCTATTCCAGTGTTGTTGGTCACAATGCGTTGCGGTTGGAGCCGGCGCAGGAACTCTACTGCGGCATCATAATGTTCTCCTATTAAGATCGAAGGAAACCAGGGTACCAAGTGTGTATTTTTTTGAAAGAATTCCGCATAATCAGATGTTGCATAGGCAAAGCAGCAGGGAAGTTGGAAATAGACATCAGCATCGGTTCCATCGCAAATATGTATATCTTTTGGCGAAGAGATTAAAACCGAAAGATTTGTCTGTTTTTTTTCATAAAAGTGTTTTTTAAGTTCAGGAACGGCCTGAGGGTCAATCAAACGTTTAGAGCCATTAAGTCGAAACAGAAACTCCTTTTTAATGACGTTAAGATCATGAAAAGGGAGGTAGAGATCATCTTGCAAAAACTCTATTTCAAGATTTTCTATAAAATACTCAGAATCGTTTCTGGTTTGAAAAAATCGTAATAAACTCTCGTACTCAAGCGCCCCACTAGTTTTTTTCTGATCATCGCCACTTTCGTTTCCACCTGCTGTAACTCTTTTAAGATGAGTTTCTGAGAGTACCTCAAAAAACGAGTCACTAGTGCGTACAGAAACTTTCAAGGGAGCATCAACAGCTCCTGTTATATTTATAGTTACCGGAGATTTTTTAATACTTAACCGTGATATTTTACTTTGAACATCATTGATAATATCCGTCTTTTCATCATAAAGCTGCTGCTTTGCACGTTGCAAATGTGCGTCAGACGAACAACCATATTGCTTAGATAAATGCAGCGCTGAATTATCCCTGGGATTATCAATAAACATATCTTTATTGATATCTCCCTTTAAATATGAATTTGAAAAACCGCGATTAAACACTTTATGAAGGATACTGTTATCAGTATTAGCGATATTATCGTTCTGAAAGTCGGTAAGTTTCTTTCTCCATGCATCAACTACGGAATATACATAATGAAACTTTTTTATCCTTCCTTCTATTTTTAGAGAATCAACACCGGCATCGGCTAATTCTGCCAGAAAAGAAAACGCCGAATTGTCTTTCAAATTTAGGGGGAAATTTGCACCTTCAGGCGGAGTTATATACTGATCCCGGCATGGCTGACTACACCTGCCACGGTTACCGGAATTACCACCATGCACTGAACTCAAATAGCATATTCCTGAAAAGCAAATACAGTGGGAACCATGGACAAACACCTCCGTCAGGATATTATCCGTATGGGCAACGGCAACCAACTCTTTGATTTCACTAAGACTCAACTCTCTTGAGAAATTGACTCTGGTCGCAGAAAGTTTGCCTAAGAAGTGAATTTGCCCGGCATTATGCGTTGTAAGTTGGGTTGAGGCGTGAATTTTAAGATTTTTATATTTTTCACGCAGAAGATAAAGGAGACCTAAATCCTGAACAATTATGCCATCGACCCGGGTGTTTACCAGTTTATTCAACAGCCCGACGATAGCCGGAATTTCACTTTCAACGATAATGATGTTCAGAGTAATAAAGATCTGACACCCATTATTATGGGCAAGCCGCAAAATTCCGTTCAGGTCATCAACTGTGATGTTTTTTGCTCGATTCCTGGCATTAAATCTGTCCAGACCACAATATATTGCATCTGCACCGGCGGCAATTGCCGCCTTGATGGAATCGACATCTCCACCCGGTGCTAATAATTCAATTTTTCTATCTATACTCACAAATACAGCTCAACCTTATTTTTATTACTTAAACGCTACTGAGACTGGCGCTACAAAACGGCCACTTGGCCAGGATGCTGTCGCAATCGGGCTGCCTAGGTTATATCTGACCAGTCGATTTCTGAGTTCGAGAAGACTCTCAACCAACGGACCTTCTACCTTGGCATAGGCTTCTTCATCAACAACTCTTTTCACCACAATTCCAAGCAGCTCAGTGATTGCATTGCCCACAGAATTTTGACTTATCGTCACGATAAGGCGTCCCGCATCATCGCGATAGAGCAGTTGCTTGTAGGCTGGCTTCCAGCGTATCTCGTTGGCAAACATCGGATCTTCCAAGACCTGCAGACGCAACATGCGGGCGGCTTGATGAAACTCATCACTAAAGAGGAGAATATCTTCGATTTGATCAGGAAAGGTGGCCTCAGCAGGGATTCTGTTATCTTCGGAGGCAACAATCGCAAAAAGTGTCCGGTAAAAGTCCAGGAATCCTTTAAGCACCATATCATATTCTTTCCAGAACCGTCCCCTCTTCAATGCTTCAGCGCCACCAATAACTTCCCAGCTAGGCAGACCTTGAGGGTAACCGGTAATAGCCAGCTGGGCTTTATCGGTGGGGATCGGGCGAAGCACTTCAAGTTCCAGGACGTCAAGAAAACGAAGATACACATCACTTAAGTAGTTGAGAAACAGACCGTTATGACCGCTGTCTGTCAAATTAGGATTATCCTCTGACGCATGGGGAGAAGCAGCCAGGACAGCTTTATCAAATACCATGAAATGATTATGTATCATCCGAATACTCGGGACTCCTGATTTATTCAGCGGCCAAGTTGCATCGAGGCTGGCTTCACCACAAAAAACAAGATGCTTCTCAGGATCAGGGTATTTCTCAAGCATATAATCAAGGACCACTTTGGTCATTCTGCTAAAGACAATGTTTTCTTCTCTCGAGAGTTGATCACGCCGGACAGGTCTTCCCATCGGATCAAGCACCTTCTGTGATGTGTCAAAGATTATAGAAGTATCAAAGAGGTTCGAATGCCCAATTGCTTTTCGATAAAGCAGAAATCCCTCGGAAGTACGTAATAATCCGTTTTCTTTGGCCAGATGGCGAAGATTGCACGGACTGTTGAAAAACTCCGTAGGGGTTATTCCTGCCGGGATATCCAGCGGCAGTCTGCGATGTGGAGTTGTGACTTCTCTTGGCGCACCTTTCGTCATAATATCCTCAATCAGTTGAACTCTTGAAGTGTCTAGATTGTCGTGAGTACCTTGAAGACGAAAACAAAAATGGGGTTAATATCAGATTAACCCCATTTTTCAAGCTCTCATTTTTTAAATAACATGCGACGACGCATCGGTGTGCTGCTATTCCACCGTTACACTTTTTGCCAGATTTCTTGGCTGATCCACATCACAACCGCGCCTTGTGGCTATTTCATAAGCAAGAAGTTGCGCCGGGATAGTATAGAGAATTGCATTCATCGCCTCGTGTACTTTCGGCAGGTAAATCACATCATCGGTAATGTTTTGCAGATGATTGTCCCCTTCGGTGCCGATAAGTATAATCCGACCCTGGCGTGCTTTGATCTCTTCCACATTGGAAATGGATTTCTGGTAGACCTCATCCTGAGGCACCAGCGCCAGAATCGGCATATCCTTGTCGATTAAAGCGATGGGACCGTGTTTAAGCTCGCCTGAGGCATAGCCTTCAGCATGGATATAGGAAATTTCTTTCAGTTTCAGCGCCCCCTCCAGGGCAATAGGATAATTGAGCCCTCGGCCAACAAACAGGAAGTCGCGGCTGTTGTAATAATTTTCAATGAGCGTCTGAATGTCCGTTTGAAGCCGGGGCAGTTCTTTTTCGATAAGCCCGGCTACATCGATGAGCTCCTTGCCAAGTTCAGCACTTTTTTCCAGGCTGAGAGTCTTTTTTCTCTGTCCCAGATACAGGGTAAAGAGAAAAAGAGCAGCAAGTTGCGAAATAAATGCCTTAGTGGAGGCAACACCAATTTCAGGTCCGGCATGGGTGTAAATAGTACCATGGGCCTCGCGGGTCATGGTCGATCCCACCACATTGCAAATGGTGATGATTCTTGAACCCAACTCTTTTGCCTTGCGTATGCCGGCCAGAGTATCGGCGGTTTCACCTGATTGCGAGATGGCAACCGTCAGTACCCGTTCATTGACCAAGAGATGCCGATATCGAAATTCCGAGGCAATATCCACTTCCACCGTGATATTGGCATATTTTTCGATCCAATATTTGGCAACAAGGGCGGCGTGCCAGGAGGTTCCGCAGGCAACCAGAAAAATACGGTCAATATTATCGACATCTGCCTGAGTTAAGTTTATCTCGGCAAGATTCACCACCCCTGACTCTAAATTAATTCTACCGGCGACAGTATTGGTGATGGCTTGGGGCTGCTCAAAAATTTCTTTCAGCATAAAATGCTTAAAGCCAGCCTTTTCGGCCATGGCTGCATTCCACTCAATGGTTTGAATCTCTTTTACGACCGGCTCCCCGGTAATGAGAGAGATAACCTGATGGCTGTCAGCGGTCAGGATAGCTAACTCCATATCATCCATAAAAATGACTTTATTGGTATAGGGTAACAGGGCCGGGATGTCCGAAGCCATAAAGTTACCGTCTTGTTCGCTGACGCCAAGCACCAAAGGACTCTGGTTACGAACGGCAATTATCGTATCGGGCATGCCGGTCCAAAGCACGCCAACGGCATAGGATCCTTCCACCATACTGATGGCTTTTTTAACCGCGGCAACCAAATCGCCATTGAGATTGTCTTCGATCAGGTGGGCGAAAACCTCAGTATCTGTTTCCGACGAAAAAACATGACCTTTCGCCTTCAGATCTTGCCGAAGCGAGTGATAATTTTCAATGATACCATTATGAATGACCACGAGATCACCACTACAATCGCTGTGAGGATGAGCATTCTCAGTGGTTGGCGCACCATGGGTTGCCCAGCGGGTGTGGCCAAGTCCTATATGGGATGGGGCAATGATCGAGTCACCAATAATATTTTCAAGGTTCGACAGTTTGCCGGCGGCTCTATGTTTAACCAGCTTCCCCTCTTCCAAATAGACAATTCCCGCCGAATCATAGCCACGATATTCAAGACGTCTAAGGCCTTCCAAAACCACAGGAACAACTCGCCGCGGACCACAATAGCCAACAATACCACACATATTTATCCCCTTCTGAAGATCTATTGACTTTCTAAAAATGTTGAGATTATACCGCTATCTGACAACAATTATCCTGAGCAAATTTCATTCCGCACTTCCATCCTAAGGAATGAAATTTATGAGACCGAAGATATTTTAGCCTAACATTGGTTTTTAAAGCATTACCAGTTTTTTCTTTAAACATAATTAAAAAAAAGGTAGTATCGGCTGCAAATCAAGCAGAGACCATACTTTACTCTCATTCCATCCATCTTTACATATCACATTAACATGGACGACCGACAACGACTTAAGGAAATTCTCCTCGAAAAATCATATCGAAAAGGTTCTTTCACCCTCACTTCCGGCAAAACTTCTGACTTCTATATTGATGGCAAGCAGACGACTCTTTCCGCTGAAGGAGCATATCTTTGTGGAAAATTACTTTTCGAACTGTTGCAAAAATCCCCCACCCCCATTCAAGCGGTTGGTGGAATGACTTTGGGGGCAGACCCTCTGGTTACCGCGGTGTCCATTGCCAGCTTTCTCGCCCAGCAACCGATTCCAGCATTTATTGTTCGCAAGGAAGCCAAAGGACACGGCACCGGTAATTATATTGAAGGGCTGAAAAATATGCCCGAAGGCTGCACCGTTGCCCTGCTTGAAGATGTGGTCACTACCGGTGGAACTCTCATTAAAGTCATCGACAGAGTCGAAGCCGCCGGCTTTAAAGTAGGTCTTATTGCTACCATCGTTGAACGGCAGGAAGGCGGAACAGAAGCACTGGCAAAAGCCGGCTACACACTCGAATCAGTTTTCACCCGCGAACAAATGCTCAGTTAAGTCAATCCCTGTTTTGTTCATTTAGCGGAATCAAACTATGAAATGTAAAATATGTTCGGGAAAACTTGAAGTACATCGCCTGTGCCGAAAAGTGCGTATGCGATGTACTGCCTGCGGTAAGGAATACCAGATCCATGAAGTTGCCAGTGAGCTCGACCCGGAGACGGAAGAAATCCTCGCACGATACACAGCTATAGTTTACGATTAACACCTCGTGACGAACAGGATCACGGCCTCTCCCACTCTGCTGTTACCAAATTGCACAAAATCCGATCGATCTTGAATATTGATGAAATCGTAAAAAGCTCTATTTCGAGATGGCTAAGTAAAAAACTTCAGATGCGAGGCGTAAGATTTTTCTATTATTTCGGCGTACAAAAGTACGTCGTAATAATAGAAAAATCGCAACAACGAAGCAGGTGAAGAGTTTTTACGACGTCATCATTATTGGCAGTCTGTGATTTGATATAAATACCGAGAGAATGTATACTATGGCATGACAAACCAACCACCTCCCAAGAAATCCTTTGTAAAAGAAGATGATCAGGCAATGATCGTCTGCCCGGAATGCGACACTGCCAAAGTAATATCAGTAACACAATTCCGACATCGGCAACATCTCATTAAGGTCAAATGCAAGTGCAATCATGTATTTAAAGTGCATCTGGAATTTCGACGCCATTGCCGCAAACCGACTGATCTTGGTGGCACCTTTGAGTTACATCCTCCAGCTATTGGAGGCGGGAGCATTAAGGTTGTCAATTTGTCTCTCAGTGGAGCATGCTTCGAAGTGCGGGGTATCCATGACATGAAGATTGGCCAGATAGGCTCACTGGTGTTCACTCTCGACAATCGCAAAAGGACTATCCTTTTCAAAAAGATCCTCATCAAGAACGTCCAGGCCAATAAGATTGGTTGTGAATTCATTTCAGACGCGGCGTATGAAAAAGAACTGGGATTCTATCTTTTACCTTAGCTTGCCATCCAGCGCCTTACCAATAAGTCCTTCAGCCTGAACGAGAAACTCCTTGAGGGTTTCCTGATGCAGAGCGCTGACAAGAATGCCCTCTTTGCCGACAAGCTGTTCCATCAATTCTCTGTCTTCCACCTGATCAATCTTGTTAAAGAGGGTGAGAACGGGGATTTGGCCAAGTTCGAGATCGTTGAGAAGCTGCTCAACCACCGCCATCTGCTGCCGAAATCCAGGATTCGAGACATCAACCACGTGAACGAGCAGATCGGCCTCCTGGAGTTCTTCCAAAGTTGCCATAAAGGCCTGCAGAAGGTCGGCCGGCAGATGCCTGATAAACCCCACCGTATCCGTGACAATGACCTCCATTTCCGTTGGGAAGCGCAAGCGTCTGCTGGTGGGATCAAGGGTCGCAAAAAGCTTGTTTTCGGCGACGATCTCACTATTGGTCAGAGTATTAAGAAGCGTTGATTTTCCAGCATTGGTGTAGCCCACCAGCGACAATACCGGCAGATCCTTTTTCCTGCGCTTCGCCCGGCGCCGATATCTTTCATCACTGACCTGTTTCAGTTCTTTCGTCAATCGGGCTAATCGGTCATTAATCCGACGTCGATCAATCTCAAGCTTCGTTTCACCAGGCCCTCGAGCACCGATGCCACCCGTCAGTCGCGACAGGGCATCGTCTCTTGACGAAAGACGGGGAAGCATATATTTCAGCTGGGCCATCTCCACCTGCAATTTACCCTCCCGACTCATTGCCCGGTGGGCGAAGATATCGAGGATGAGTTGGGTCCTGTCGATAACCCGCAAATCACTGAAATTGGTGATGGACCGTATCTGGGAGGGATTGAGCTCCTGATTAAATATCAATAAATTGGCATCGAGCTGAAGAGCCCTGATCATGATATCGGCGAGTTTGCCTTTACCAATAATGAGCCGTGGATTTGCCCTGTTTCTGCGCTGCAGGACGGTATCCAGAATAGTGATATTATCGGAACGGGCCAGTTCAACAAGTTCGGCAAGGGATTCTTCCGCCTGACGTTTCTGTTCGGTTGTGACACTGATGAGAATTGCCCGGTCTTCGCCACTGTCCACCAGGCTCGCTTTAGAACCCAGGCCAAAGTCCCCTTCTATCTCAGCAATCAACTCTTCAAACGATTCAAGCTGGTTGGCCGGATGGACAGGTTTTAAAAATGCCCAGTTTTTTCCCTCAAGCGCCGCGGGTAGCAAGTGCGCGGAGTACATTTTTTCCGGAAGGCCATCACTATCAACTTTTATAACGGAAATGAGATCCAGCCGTAAAAATAGAAGATCCATCAGATCGTCATCACTGATGTCCTCACCCGCCAGATGGGTATGTATCAGTCGCAGGCCGCGTAGTCTGCCTCCCGAAGCCCGAACATGACCAAGCTGGGGAATCATGATTTGCGAGTAATCGCCGACAATGACCGACTCTATCTTGCCGGACCGATGAACAAGCAGTCCAAGTTGTCTATTCAGCTCGGCGGAAAGCTGACAAAGGGCTCGCGCCATCTCCGGATTGATGATTTTGTCCCGCTGGACCCTTTTTTGGGCAATCCGTTCGAGACTCTTCAGTTGATTGGCTTTTAAGCCATCAATATGTCCACTTACTATTCCGATGATTTTTCTCCTTTTATTGCCGGAAAATCCTCATCCTCAGCGCCGGAAGACAGCGCCGGACGACGGCAAACGGTTTGGCCATTGTAATCTTTCCAGATTGTATCATCATAGCGATTATGACACCGGACACAAAGGCCGACCCGGAGGATCGACCGTAATTCACCTTGATTAAAAGGCCGCAGGGTTGGCCGTGAGCTATGCTGCAAAGGCTCACCCGCCAGTGTCACATAGGCATCAAAAGGTACTGTGGTCCCGGCACTTGTCACCACTCCCTGATCGACAGACTCAAAGACCAGTTCCCCGTCGCGCATAAAGACTTTTCCTTCGCCTAAACCAACGGTTTTAGTGGATGCGTGGCAGTCAATACATTCGCGGCCTTTGGCCTGGGTGGTATGAGGATTAATCGCCGCCATGGTGAACCGGTCAAAGCTTTTATCGATCTCACCATTTTTATCAACCACTGTGACAATATCCTGGCATCCGGGCGTGACAACGACGACCTCGTCCTGCCAGACCCCGAGCATCGGCCGCTCATAGCGGATATAAGAACGCCCTTCCTCCCATAAACCTGCCGTTTCCTCAAGGCTCAACTTATCAAGATGGGTTAAAGAGGCGTCGCGTTTGGCGTGACAGCCATAACACTGGGCCACCCAGGTGGAATGGCAGGCTTCGCAGGTTACCCGCTTGTGCGGCGCGAAATCACACACCCCTTTTTTCGCAGTTTTGAGCGGGTGCACTTTTTCATCGACCTTGCCCACCAGTATCACCTTGCCATCTTCAGTATCAATATTGGTAAGGGTATTATTTTTTCTTGTTATTCCGGGAGAATCCGAGTGACAGACCTGGCAGGAAATTTCCAGCTGATCCTCATAATGGGCATAACTTGTGCCATCGCCCATAATCTCATTGCGCGTATGGCAGTCGATGCATTCCATCCCTTTTGCGTGATGCACATCATCGGCGAGTTCCAGATAGAACCTGGCCCCGGGCAGCTGTTTGGAATTTAAACTTCCATTTTCATAAGGTGTACCATAGCCCTCGGATTCGAAGATGCCCATATAGGAGATCCCTATCCTGCCGGACCGGTTATGACACCTGACACAGTTGACGCTGTGCACTTTTCTGGTAATAAGGGGATGGATTTTTTTGTCTGTTGGTTCAACCACCTGCTCATTGTCAGAAACGAGAATTGTATCTATTTCAGCCTGTCCGGGCACGTAATAGTGGCAAGCCGAACATCCACCACCCTTTTCGTTGAAAAATTCTGGAATACCCGACAGATCGTTTTTTTGCTTCCAGAGGTGGCAGGTGGCACAGAGCTTTCGATAATAATCCAGGGCCAGAGAGGTTTTGTTTGATTTCAACAGGTCCTCTACTGTCAGTTCAGTATCCTGACTGTCTGTTTCACCCCAATAGTAGAGCAATGTCCCAAGAATTCCGCGATTGGTGGCCATAAGCGAATTTTTAACCTTATGAACATCCACCGGATGACAACCTTCCACCGAACAGGTTTTATCGACAATGCGGAGATCACCTGGGTTCAAAACCATCCCCTCGTGCCCCTTTTCTTTGGTCACAGCCAGGGGATTTCCAAGATGGCAGGGAGCACATCCGATGACCGCAGGATCGTGCGCCGGATCAAGTTTTTCATCTTTATGGCAACTCAGGCACATATCGACGCTGCCGGAATCGGTGACAAAGAGTTTTTTGGGGCGATCTATCAATTGTTCGGAGGCGATGAGCCAAACGAGCGCACAGAGGGTTCCTATCAGAACGAGAAACTTGAGAAAGGTGCCTAATGTAAATCGACTAATTTTCAAATTTGAGGGCCACTAAAAAAGATTTTGCCGTACTGCGTAGGTCATAACGACATAAAAGCTTGAATCAACAAGGCAGTGAAAGAACTTTCAGGCCACCATCATCCCTGATAATTTTGCACATTAGGGTACCTGCGGCCGAAGCCGAAGGCCTTGGTGGTCACCTTCAAGCCTATTGGCGCCTGTTTTCGTTTATATTCATTGATCCGAATCCGCCGCAGGATGTCACGCACCATCGGTTCATCAAAGCCGCGAGCAACAATCTCACTGCCACTTTCCCCTTCCTCCAGATGCAGGGCAAGCACCTGATCGAGTATGTCATATGGCGGCAGATCGTCCTGATCTGTCTGATCCAATTTTAGTTCCGCAGTCGGTGCTTTGGTGATGATTCTTGCCGGGATGATTTCCCTTGACCGGTTAGCATAGGCCGCTAGTCGATAGACCAGCTGTTTTGGCACATCGGAGATCACCGCCAGACCACCACTCATATCGCCATACAGAGTACAATAGCCCACGGCCATTTCACTCTTATTACCGGTGGTTAAAAGTAAATGGCCAAACTTATTGGACAAAGCCATGAGCAGATTGCCTCGAATACGGGCCTGGAGATTCTGCTCGGTCACATCTTCGCCAAGTCCTGTAAAGAGTGGTTCAAGACTGCGGCGAAAACAGTCAAAAAGATCCGAGATAGGCAAGACCTCAAATCGACAACCAAGATTTTCAGCGAGTTTTTTGGCATCATCCAGAGAATCCTGGGAGCTGTACGGAGATGGCAATGCCACCCCTAGAACATTCTCAGGACCCAGCGCCTCCACGGCAATTGCCGCTGTCAGTGCGGAATCGATGCCACCTGATAAGCCGAGCACCACAGAGGTAAAATGACACTTCCGGACATAATCAGTAACCCCCATGACCAACCCCTGATAGACCGCGGCCTCTTCGGAGAGCTGTGGGGCACCGGTCATATCCCCCTGCCAGGTTTCACTGTCAACGACGATCATATCTTCCTGAAAGCCTAATGCCTGGGCCACAACCGTGCCGGTCTTGTCCATGACCAGACTTCGTCCGTCAAAGAGCAGGGAATCCTGGCCACCGACCTGGTTACAATAGAGAAATGGCACCGAATAGCGGCGGCTGATATTTTGGAAGATATTTTTTCGTATTTCTTCTTTCTTGCGTTGAAACGGCGATGCAGAAATATTTATTATGCCGTCAATGCTTTCCCTGTTTTTGGCAGCAAGTTTGAAAATCTCGGCCACGGGTTCGGTGTCATACTCCGCCACCTCCTCACTCCAGACATCCTCACAAACGGTGACACCAAATTTCAAATCTTTTATTTGATAAAGGCCGGATGGCACGCCTGGTTCAAAATACCGTGTCTCATCAAAGACATCGTAGGATGGTAATAATTGTTTTCTGGCACGAAAAACAATCTCACCGCTTCGTGCCACCACCGCCGAATTGAAAAGGCTTTTGCCATTCTTGCCCTCCCGACGTTCAAAACAACCAAACATGACATCAAGGTCTGGCAAGTCACCGATAAGTGTATTAAGAGCTGTATCGTGAGCGTCAAGAAAGGACTGACGCTCCAGAAGATCCTGGGGGGGATAGCCTGAAACAGTCAGTTCAGGAAAAATCACCAGTTCACAGCCGCAGGCCTTCGCCTTGTGGGACCAGCTTAAAATTTTATCACAGTTTCTCTTGAAATCGCCAATAACTGGATTGGTCTGGACCAGGGCAATTTTCATCGTTTTCTCCCATCGAACACAGCTTGATATTTCGTCCCGTTTATTGGGGTAATCTTTTACATCTATTTACTTTTTTTCTCAGAATTATTCCTCTGATATTTTTCCACGGCATGATTATGCTCGCTGAGTGTTTTGGAAAACTGGTGAGTTCCGTCATTTTTTGAAACGAAATACAGTGTATCGGTGGTAGCTGGATGTAAAACCGCTTTCAGTGCTTCTTTACCAGGATTGCCGATCGGGCCAACAGGGAGACCGGGGAGAGTGTAGGTATTGTAATCGGTTGGCGTGAGCAGGTCACTTTTAGAAATAGGTTTTGAGAATTTTTTAGTACCGTAAATCACAGTAGGATCGGACTGAATGCGCATGCCTGTTTTTAACCGATTGAGAAATACCCCGGCAATGAGCGGTCTTTCCTCAGCGCTTCCGGTCTCTTTTTCGACGATGGAGGCGAGAATGACGGTCTCTTGCTGATCTGGCTGTTCTTTGAGTTCCGCCGTCAACTCTGTCCAGACTTCTGAGAAACGTTTAACCATGATGGGAATGATATTTTCAGCACCATGAATATCCCGCGTGAAATGGTAGGTATCTGGAAATAAATAGCCTTCAAGACTATTTAGATGGGCAAAACCTAATTTTTCGAGGAAAGGTTTGTCGGAAACAAGAGTGATGAACTTTTGAGGATTGCACCAGCCATATTCACCAAATATTTCAGCTATTTCATCTGCGCGAAGCCCCTCAGGGATGGTAACTGGATATTCGATTGATCTGGCAAAGGCCAACTCTTTCAGCACTTTTCCCGGTTTGAGACCGGTGCGAATGCGAAACTCCCCAGCCTGGAGTCTGCTGCCATACCCAGAAAGTTTGGCCAGCAGGAGAAATCTGATATCATTATGAATGACCTTTTCCCGCGCCAGAATGTCGCCGATTCCCCGAACGGAAGTTCCCTTTGGGATGGTGACAACAGCTGTTTCGCCAGCTGTTTGTGGACCGGGTGTGAAGGTATAGACCGCAAGCCAGGCAGCAAAAGACAGTATACCAACAATAAACAGGAGGATTGTCGAAAAAACAATCCTCCTGATCGGAGTCATAGTTAACCAATGAAGTTTCAAAACAGGATCAGTCACTGTCCCCGCTCAGTTCAACACTGGCTTTAGCTATTTTTTTGGCAGCGGTTTTAGGAAAAGCTATTTTAACAACTTCGTCCATATCCTTTACGGGAAAAAATTGCATTTTTTCTCTGATATTCTTTGGAATTTCGTCAAGATCCTTCTCGTTCTGGGCAGGAATAATAATCTTACTGATATCAGCCCGAAGCGCAGCCAGTGCCTTCTCTTTAAGGCCACCAATAGGCAGCACGCGCCCCCTCAAGGTAACTTCACCGGTCATAGCCAGATTGCTGATTACAGTCCTACCAGTAATGGCAGAGTACAGCGCTGTCGCCATGGTTATACCTGCAGAAGGGCCATCTTTGGGAATAGCACCGGCCGGAACATGGATATGTAAATCTATCTTATCGAAATAGTCTTCAGCAACCTGCAACTCCTCAGATCGGCTTCGACAATAGGTCAAAGCTGCCTGAGCGGATTCCTTCATGACATCGCCTAATTGGCCGGTCATCTGAAGTTTACCTTTACCCGGCATGATGTTGACCTCGATTTGCAGGATTTCACCACCAACCTCGGTCCAGGCAAGTCCAGTTACAAGACCGGGCTGTTCCAGTTTTTCCATCTCCGATTCCGGGATGGTTTTCGGCGGTCCGAGATAAACATTCAGATTGCGACCGGATACTTTGTATGGTCCCTTGCCACCTTCAGCCACCTTGCGGGCAATCTTCCGACAGACTTTGCCTATTTCCCTTTCAAGATTTCTAAGACCTGCTTCATAGGTGTAATGGGTTATAATATACAGCAAGGTCTCATCATCCATATTGATATGCCGTGGCTTCAACCCATTTTGCGTCAACTGACGTGGCAGGAGATACTGCCTGGCAATGACGACTTTTTCTTCCTGGGTATAGCCGGAGAGACGAATCACTTCCATCCTGTCCAGCAGCGGACCTGGAATAGTATCGCTCATATTGGCGGTGGTTATAAACATCACCTTGGACAGATCTATGGGCAAATTCATGTAGTGATCGGAAAATTCAAAATTCTGCTCGGGATCTAAGACCTCAAGGAGAGCAGAAGATGGATCGCCTCGATAATCGGAGCCGAGTTTATCGATTTCATCCATCATGAAAACCGGATTGTTGGTGGCAACGGTTTTCAATCCCTGAACAATACGGCCCGGCATAGCGCCAATATAGGTCCGCCGATGGCCACGAATTTCGGCCTCATCGCGCATGCCACCCAGTGAAATGCGATGAAATTTTCTGTCCATCGCCCGGGCAACAGATTTGCCAAGAGAGGTTTTACCAACCCCTGGAGGACCGACAAAACAAAGAATAGGTCCCTTCGTCGTCTTGTTCAGTTTGCGTACCGCCAGATATTCCAGGATACGTTCCTTGACCTTATCCAGACCGTGATGATCCTCATCGAGTATCATTTTAGCCTTAGCAAGATCCAACATATCAACAGTGCTTTTCTTCCAGGGAACATCAAGAATCCAGTCAATATAAGTACGGATAATCGTCGCCTCGGAGGAGTCCGGGTGCATCATGTCCATCCGGCTCAACTGTTTTTTGGCCTCCTTACGGACACTTTTCGGCATCTTGGTTTTCTTGATTTTCCGTTCAAGCTCATCAATTTCCTGTGAACGATCATCGGTATCCCCCAACTCTTTCTGCAAGGCATGGAGCTGTTCCCGCAAAAAGTATTCCCGTTGGGACTTACTCATTTCCTCTTTGGCATCACTTTGAATCTTCGCCTGAACAGTAGAGACCTCGAGTTCTTTTGTCAGTAACTGGCTTACCAGTCTGAGCCGTTCAACAGGATCGTTTTCTTCAAGTATTTTCTGGGATTCGGAAATTTTCAAGCGCAGGTTTGAGCCAACCAGATCAGCGAGCCGGCCAGGATCTTCGATGTTATTGATAATCATCATAAGATCAGCAGAAAGAATACCGCGCAGAGACATGATTTTCTCGGTCTGCTCTCTTACCGTCCTCATCAAGGCCTCGACCTCAACGGTCACCTCTTCCGCCTCGATATCCTCAATAACTTCCACGGACACCTGATAAGACGGTTCTGTTCTGATATATTCTTTTATTTTGGCTTTAGACATGGCCTGGACAAGAACTTTGAGACGACCATCCGGTAATTTCAATGTCCGCATCACCACACAGACCATGCCCACGTCGTACAGATCCTCGACCTTAGGATTGTCCTTGGTGGCGTCTTTCTGCGTGACAAGCATCAGTAATTTATTTGTACCCAATGCCTCATTGACCGCTTCGACGGAACCAGGACGACCGACAAAAAGCGGGATAATCATATAATTAAAAACGACGACATCCCGTACTGCCATCATGGGCAATACTTCAGGTATTTCCATTTCTTCATTGTTTGAGAAATCGTCCATACCTATGCTCAATGAATCATTAAATTCCACTCAATCCTCCTGCAAAAACGCTTAACCAAAACTCTCTTCTGAGGTCTGTATTGCGTATACTGATCAGTTAATGTTGCTATATTTATGCCTACAATCAAGAAGATAGCATCGACAAGCCAATACGCTCCTAAAATCCTCGGAAATACTAAACATCCAAATAACTTAAGTCAAGACAGGGTTTAACCACGCCATTCGTCGAATTTCCAGGAATTTCCTTGAACTCTTATACTATTTTTCTCATACTATCTTCTCCAAGTACATATACTGTAATTCTTTCGCAACCGCAAAGAGGTTAAAATGCTTTCCACTCAATCTTTCTTTGATATATCAGATTTCCCCGACAGCCAACTTTTTAGCCCGGAAGCTCAGGTCTGGCAACCATTGAACGACCTTAAAAATTATATGGATTCATATCGTTATCCAAAATACGATAATGTGTATATCAGAAACGGGATTCCACTCACTGAGCATATCATACTTCATAAAGGACACACTCTGGATTTTAACGACTTGGAAATACACTACGGTGATACCACGAAAGGGGGGTTGCAGGTAAAACGAGCAGGTATGGTACTGGAAGGCGCCTCTGTGATTATGGCCGGAGCCGTTCTTTTAGGCAACAAAATAGCCATTGGCCAGGGAGTCCTCGTCGAAACGGGGGCAATGATAAAATCCCCGGCAATAATCGGCGATAGGAGTGAAGTCCGACAGGGCTCCTACCTTCGGGGATACTGTCTGGCCGGTAAAAGATGCGTTCTGGGCCATACGACTGAAATAAAACACTCGATTTTACTGAGCGATGCCAAAGCCGGCCATTTTGCCTATATCGGCGACTCAATCCTCGGCAACGACGTCAATCTCGGCGCTGGAACCAAACTGGCCAATCTCAAGTTTTTACCCGGCAACGTCACCGTCTTCTATGACAAAAAGAGAATCGACACCTCCAGACGCAAACTCGGAGCAATTTTGGGTGATGGCTGCCAAACAGGATGCAATTCAGTAACCAGCCCCGGCACCCTTATGGCGAAGGGGGCGATTCTTCTACCCAATGTTACCGCCAAAGGCGGATACCATGCACCAAAAGCATTAATCCGCTAGAAAAGCACCGGAGAAAACTGTGTAAGAGGGTAATAAATTATCCCCTTACACAGCGATCTTTTCTCACCACCATCGTCGAAAAGTAGTGAATCTCCTGGCCGACAGCATCACGGACATTGGTCCAGATTTTTTCGTCATGGAGACTGCAACGCTCGACCAAAACCGCATTATCGACAAGACCGAGTTCCTCCAACAAGCCGACCAGGCGTGCCATCACCTTATACACTTTCATAAAGACGACAACATCACTCAGTTCGAGCAACTCCCGGATGCGCTCATTTTCAAAGGTAGCAGGAACGACAACCAGTCGCTCATCGCCTAAACAAAGCGGCAGAGCTGCTGCTGCCGAAGATGCACCTATAGCGGAAACTCCTGGTATAATTTCAACTTTGAAAGGCGAACCATACTCCTGCAGAGTCTCACAGACATAAAAGCCAGTGGAATATATAGCAGGATCTCCGAGCGTTGGAAACACAACATCCTTTCCGTCGGCAAGGGTGGCCATAATTGATTTAGCGGCCTCCTGCCAGGCACTTTTCACCTCAGGGTCCGGAGCTTCACCCCTGTGAATCTGTTTCATTGGGAAGTGATGACTAAGAATAGTCTTCCCCTCTCGCGACACCGCCCCGGAGGCTATTTTCAGGGCCATACTGCCACCGTTTTCAAAGGCGGAGGGAACAAACCAGACATCACAGTCTTCCAGGATCTTTGCCGCTTTCAAGGTCATTAACTGCGGATCACCCGGCCCTACTCCAACAACATAAAAAGTCCCTTGCATAATCTACTTTCCATTTAAATTTACAGCTTCAAAACAATCGCCATCATTGCCAAAAGCTTGTCCGAAAAAAAACAGTCGTTTTGGGACAAGCTCATAGGAGTTATTGCAGTTGAATGCCCCTTTCCTTTGCCGCATCGGCAATATGCTCTACGAAGATATGGACAAAAGCATCGTTTGATCCCAGCCCTTCAAGTACGGGCTGAACTTCAAATCCTTCTGCCGTCAATATTGATTTCCAGGAATCTGCATCCGGTCCAGCCATATCGTTTGTTGCATGGTCCCCGGCGGTTATCATAAAGGGTCGCACTATGATTTTTTTCTTTTTGGAAAGCTTCATCTGGGCAATGATATCGTCCAAAGATGGGAGACCTTCGACCACACCGATAAAGGTTTGCACCGTTGGATATTCTTCACGTATTTTTTTCTGCGTTTCACCATAGATGCCGGTGGACCAGTGCTCGTTGCCATGCCCCATATAAAGTAAAATAGCGCCCTCTTTTTCGGCCTGTTTAATATCATTGCCAAGAGTTTTCACGACACTTGCGACGTCATCATGGTAATTATAACTGTCACCTGGCATGCCAAGTGCGGGGCGCCCCATCACCAATTTGTCAAAGGGAGTCCACTTGGCTTTCAGGGTTCGAATAGAACTCAGGCCTCTAACATAACTGGCCAGATCATGGGATTGTTCCATAAAAAACATATGAGTGGGTTGAACTATTATATTGCGGTAGCCATCTTCCTGCAGATCACCCATGGTCTGAATGATGTTTTTCACGTTGAGAACTTCTTCAGGAATGCCCTGATCCAGCCACTCCTGGGGTGCAGCCCTTCGCTTTTTCCAAACCGAACGAACGATATTGGAGGTAAAAGTGATTCTGACCTCAGCTTCAGGATAGGCTTTTTTTACCTGCTCAGTAATATTTGTGAGTGCTTTCACCCCGGACGGGACAGTGGTACCGAAACTGGCAAGAAGGATGGCGGTTTTTTCTTTCTTCGGATTCTTCGATGAACCAACGGCCATCCCGGCCGTTAAGCACAACACCAGTAAGGACACTGAGACAGCTTTGCTTACAGTTTGCAACATAGGTTATCCTCCGCTAAAAAATGTTTAGTTCCGGAGAATAAAAAAATCCCCGGATCAATAAATTTGATTCGGGGAGTCCCTGTTGTTCCTCGCATCGATGAAAGCATCCTTTTCCACGGAATAGCTTTTACGGCATTTCAGGCAGGTCTTCTGACTTCCGGATCATCCATCCTCCACACCTTCCCAGGATATACTCCCAGTGGCAAAACGTGAAATCTGTTCCCGGTTACAGCGGCGGGTCCGTCCTCGATTCGCACGAGGTTCCCTATTCAGCTTCTTGCAAAGCACCTAAAACTGCGCAACACTTAAGCAACAGGTAGCGATAAAGTCAACTGTTTTTTGCCACAGAATCCCCCTTAAGATCGGCGACTGCTGCAAGCTCAGCCTGTTTCATAAACCAACACATCCTTTTGATAAAAATTATTTTCTTTCTTGCTCATGAGGTGTAGTATCGCCGGTTAAAATATCAACGTTCATTGTTGCTTAAGCCATATTATCTTGGGCAAATTCTCTCTGAAACATCTATCTATTCAATGGAACAAGACCTTATAACAGCTCTCTGGCCACAGGTTGTTCTGCCTATTATCAGGATCACCTTCTTCATCACAATCGGCCTCTTTATTGCCAACTTTATTGAAAGTCTCAACTGGACCCACCGGTTGGCAACATTTGCCCGCCCCCTCATTCGATTAGGCCGATTGTCGGCGGTCACCGGCGCCAGTTTTTCGGTGGCTTTTTTTTCAGGAGTCTCTGCCAATACCATGCTGGCCGAGGCCTTCGACAAGGGACAGATGAGCAAAAAGGAACTTGTCCTGGCCAACCTGTTCAACTCCCTGCCGAGATTTTTTCTCCATCTGCCGACAGTTTTTTTTCTCACGGCACCCCTTATCAAAAGTGCTGCTATTCTGTATGTCGGGATTACCTTCAGTGCCGCCACCCTGCAAACAATCATCGTTGTCCTCGCCGGCAGAATGCTTCTTCCGGCAAACGATGGGCAATGTGATATTCCATTGCCGAAACATGCCAAAATCAACTGGAAAAATGCTATCACCAAAAGCATCAAACGACTCAAAAGACGGATAGGCAAGATTATGATCTTTATGATCCCGGTTTATCTGCTCTTTTTTCTTTTTAACCACTATGGTCTATTTACCCGGCTGGAAGAATACATTGCGACCAAAGCGTGGTTTCTCTCATGGCTCAACCCACAGAGCCTTGGTATTGTCGTATTACAGGTAACAACAGAATTTTCGGCCGGCTTGACCGCAGCAAGTGTTCTCCTTGCCGAAAACAGTCTTACCAATAAAGAGGTGGTATTGGCGCTGCTGGTGGGCAATATTCTTTCGACTCCGATCCGGGCTATTCGGCATCAGTTCCCATATTATTCCGGTATTTTTTCACCAAAACTGGCACTGGAACTCGTCAGTGTCAGCCAGGTAACGAGAGCGTTTTGTGTTATCCTGATTGCAGTTATTTATTATTATGTTGCCTGATTTTTAGGTAAAGCTGTTGACCGAGAAAATAATGTATCGTCATTCAGAAAAGAAATTTCTCCTTCTCACCCTGGCTTTGATTATCTGTACTGTTGCGGCCATTATTATCTCAACAGGTATGGGATATATGAAGGTCGCTCCTGGAGAGATCCTCCGGGTTATTGGTGCAGCTGTTTCCGGTGACACCAATCTACTGGACGGTATTGAAACCAGCGTGCCTTTTGTGGTGATGGATGTCCGACTGCCCCGCATACTGACAGCCGCTCTCGTCGGTGGTGGTCTCGCTTTATCCGGTGTTATCTACCAGGGAATTCTGCTCAATCCCCTGGCCGACCCTTATACTCTTGGTATTTCCAGCGGGGCCGCCTTTGGTGCATCCTTGGCGCTGCTGGCTAATGTGACCATGCTCGGCCACTTCTCAACACCGATCTTTGCCTTTGTGGGAGCTATCCTTACCCTGCTTCTGGTTATGCGTCTTTCCACCTTTAACGGCCAGATCTCCGCCCAGACCCTAATCCTATCCGGGGTTATTGTTGGCGCCATACTTTCTGCGGGTATCAGTTTTCTCAAATATCTCGCCGACGAACAGGTTGCTATCATCATCTTCTGGTTGATGGGCAGTTTCGCCTCAAGCACCTGGAATGGCGTAATGCTGGTTGGTTCCACCCTCCTTTTCGGTACACTGGTTACTCTCTATTTTGGCCGTGATCTGAACATCATGAGCCTTGGCAGACGTTCATCGGATGCCTTGGGGGTGGAAACGGCCAAGGTGCGAAAGATACTTCTGCTCACCGCTTCGCTGGTGGCTGCGGTCTGTGTGGCTGTGACCGGTATTATTGGTTTTATCGGATTGATTGTACCGCATCTTATGCGTTATCTGGTGGGGCCGGATAACCGCAAACTGCTACCTGTTTCCGCGCTGGCTGGAGCCATTCTTTTGCTCCTGGCTGATACCATTACCCGGGCGGTTTTGCCAGTGGAAGTACCTATCGGTGTGCTGACTGCCCTCATTGGCGGGCCGTTCTTCTGCCTTATCTTCCGTCAGAAACAAAAGGGGAAAAGCTATGACTGACAACGCTCTCTTTACCCTTATTGACGTTTCCTTTGCCTATGGCACCGCCCCGGTCCTGGAGGATATTAACCTTACTCTACAACCGGGTAAGTTTTACGGACTGATCGGCCCAAACGGCTGCGGAAAAACAACTTTTCTCGACTTGCTCACCGGCTGCAAAAAAAACCTCACCGGCAGTATATTGTTTCAAGGAAAAAATCTCGACAGCTACTCGAAACAGGATCTCGCCAGACAACTGGCTTTGGTACCACAGGAATTCGACACCGGTTTTGGTTTTACCGTTGAAGAGATTGTCCTGATGGGCAGACACCCCCATATCTATCGCTTTTCATCCCCCGCCGAGAAAGACTGGATCTTTGTCGATCAGGCCATGGAAGCTATAGGCATTCAGGACCTCAGGGATCGTTATACCAACAGTCTCTCTGGAGGTCAAAAACAGCGGGCGGTGGTGGCCAGGGCCCTGGCCCAAAATACCCAGGTATTGCTTTTTGACGAGGCGACCTCAAGCCTTGACGTAAAATACACCCTGCAGATCTTCAATCTCGCCCGGGAACTGGTCCGGGAGGATGGACGAACGGTCATTGCCGTCATCCATAACCTGAATCTGGCCGCGGCCTATTGTGACTACTGTATTTTTATGAAAAACGGCAGGATAGTCGAACATGGTCCAACCCTGCAAACCATGACCGCCGAGACCATTGCCGAAGTGTTCGATGTAGAAGCGAAGGTCGTTTTTGATCCCTTCAACAGCACCCAGCAGATAAGTTTTAAATATTGGGAGTAATGAGCATTATGTCTGACCTAAGAAAATTATCCAGCCCCAGCGGTTCTGCCAGCGTTTGCTTACTACTGTTTCTGCTTTGCTGGCTCTTTTTGCCCATGACAACTCTAGCCAATAACGAAGAAAGCATCATCGACAGCTCGGGGCAGTCTATCACCGTCTCCAAACCATGCAAAAGGATCATCTCACTATATACCGCACACACTGAAAACCTCTGTAGCATGGGTGCTGAAGACCTTTTGGTGGGTATCTCGACCACAGACGACTATCCACCATCTATTAGCGACAAGCCTCGTTTTTCCTATAGGGAGGATCCTGAAAAATTCATTGCCTTACATCCCGACCTCGTCCTGATCCGGCCAATGATCGAACGATCCTATCCGCAATTCATCGATAAACTGCGACAGGCCGGCATTACGGTTATCTCCCTGCAACCAAACAATGTTGGGGAGATGTTTGATTATTGGCGGAGCCTTGGTGTTCTCACCGGTCATGAAGCACAGGCAGGGGAGATGATTACTGTCTTCCAATCCCGCCTTAGATCAGTGCAGGACAGGCTGAAAAATGTACCAGCCGACCGACGACCGAGAGTCTATTTTCAGTCGATCCATAAAAAGATGAAAACCTTTGCCCCGGACAGCATTGGTTTATTTGTTCTCGAACAGGCTGGAGGCATAAATATTGCCACCGATGCCAAACAGGTTCGTCAAACCAATATCGCAGCCTACTGTAAAGAACAACTGATCAGTCACGGTCCTGAGATTGATATCTTCCTGGCGCAACATGGCAGAATGAACCCGGTGGAGATTGATACCATCCTCAACGAACCTGGATTTGGTGCCATCAAAGCGGTGCAAGAAGGAAGAGTGTATCTTATAGAAGAAGAGCTGGTGTCCCGCCCAACCCTTCGCATCATGGAGGGCATAGAACAGCTTAATGCGCTCTTCTACCCACAAAATGACTTTAAGAAAAACGCACAAGACAACCAAAAGAAAAGCGAATGACCAACACAGCTATCCCAACATTTATTGTTTCAGGCACTTCCAGTGGTTCCGGCAAGACCACGGTGGCTCTTGGCCTGATGGCAGCATTCAAAGAAAGGGGTTACTCGGTACAACCCTTCAAATGCGGTCCTGATTTTATCGATCCTGGCCTGCACAGGCTTGTCACCGGCAAAGTGTCACGCAACATCGACTTGTGGATGAGTGGCGAAGAGTTTTCCCGCAAAACACTGGCGCAAAATAGTTGTGGTGCCGACATTGCCATCATCGAAGGGGTCATGGGCATGTTTGACGGTGGAATTTCGTCCAGCGGCTCTCTTGCCGAATCCTTAAATATCCCTGGTATCCTGGTTCTTGATGTACGGTCCATGGCCGAGAGTGCCGCAGCCATCGTCAAAGGATTCGAAACGCTCTGCCCAAAAGCCGCCCCCAAAGCTGTCATCCTCAATAGAATTGCCAGCCCAAGACACCTCCAGCTGGTGAGCGATGCCATCAAGAAACACTGTCAGGCAGAAATTCTTGGATATCTGCCAAGAACCCTGGAATTTGAAATCCCCAGCCGTCACCTCGGCCTCTTAACCGAAGACGATGCACCTCTTAGTCCAACAGCCATAGAGCTTCTGGCCAAAACTATTGAAGAGCATGTCGATCTTGACCGCATCGTCGAACTGTTTAGCGGTGGTACTGTACCAGTTCTTGCCACACCCGCCAGCCCAAAGAAAATATCATGCCGGATAGGGGTAGCGCGTGACAAGGCGTTCTGTTTTTACTATGAAGACAATTTCGATATTTTACGGGAGGCTGGCTGTGAGCTGATTTTTTTCAGCCCGCTCACTGACACGAAACTTCCGGACAATCTCGACGCGCTTTACCTGGGTGGCGGTTATCCTGAGTTATATGCCAAAACATTGAGCGAAAACCAGCCGATGATCAAGTCAATCCGGCAATGGATAGAAAATGACAGACCTGTCTATGCTGAGTGCGGTGGCTTTATGTATCTTACTGAAGGGATCATCGATCAGGATGCCCTCTTTCACAAAATGGTTGGTGCCTTCCCGGTAAAGGCCCATATGCAAAAGACCAGGGCCAGCCTTGGCTACCGGGAAGTGACGACCCAATCGGCCTGTTGCTTTGGCCCGGCGGGGACGATTTTAAGAGGCCATGAATTTCATTATTCCAGTATCGACCAGATGCCGGACCATATTGAACGAGTCTATGCCGTAAACAACGCCACAAGCGAAGGGTATATCTACAAAAAAGCCCTTGGCGGCTACATGCATCTGCACTTCGGATTCGCCCCACAACTTGCTGGCGATTTTATTAAATTTATTAACTTTAGCCGAGGGTGACATTATGGCTGTAACACTGCAAAAAATACTTCCTGGAGATATCGAAGGGGAGAGCTTTAGGATAATTAAAGAAGAATTTGGCCCCACCGACCTCGACGAAAAAACATTTAAGGTCATTCAAAGGGTGATCCATGCCACCGGCGATTTTTCTTTTAAAGACAATATGCGCTTTGCCCCTGGTGCCATCGAAGCCGGTATCAAGGCCATCCGTGAGGGGAAAGATATTCTCACCGATGTCACTATGGTGGCCGCTGGTATCAGTAAGGCTATGTTGGCGAAATGGGGTGGTAAAGTCATCTGTCGGGTAGCTGACCAGGAGGTTGCCGCCCGTGCCAAGCTGGAAAACAAGACACGGTCCGAACTTGCCATCGAGATGTCTCTGAACCCCAATATCGGTATTGTCGCCATGGGCAATGCACCCACCGCCCTGGTGCAAACGATCAGAAGTCTGGCCACCACCCCCCCGGATGAGGCGCCGCTGGTTGTCGGTGTGCCGGTGGGCTTCGTCAATGCCGCTGAATCCAAGGCGCTGCTGGTTGAAGAGAATAGCTGCTATATAACCAGCCTTGGTCGCAAGGGCGGCAGCCCTGTGGCTGCGGCAATCGTTAATGCTCTTATCCGTCTGGCGGCCGAATAGCGATGGCTGCGAAAAAACGTCTCAGAAGCGGCTTCACCACTGGCTCCTGTGCTGCGGCCGCTGCTAAAGCGGCAGCTTTGGCCTTGGTGAGTGGTTTGTGCCCGGAAAGTGTGGAAATTCCTTTTCCTGATGGGAGCCGAAAAAGCTTCGCCGTCCATTGCTGCAAGCTTGATGCAGAAAGTGATGGGACAGCAACGGCATCGGTAATTAAAGATGCAGGCGATGACCCTGATGTAACCAACAAAGCCGAGATTATTGCGACCATTCAAGCCAGCCACAGCTCCGCCGAATCGCCCCAATGTGTTCTGCTCGGCGACATTTTATTATGCGGCGGCCAAGGAATCGGCACCGTCACCAAACCAGGGCTCTCGGTGCAGGTAGGACAGCCAGCCATCAATCCAGTTCCCAGGCAGATGATCGTTGAGGCTGTTCAGGAAGCTATCAGAGAACAAAAGGTAACTGTTACCATCTCTATACCAAAGGGTGAGGAACTCGTTGAAAAGACCCTCAACAAACGACTCGGTATTCTGGGTGGCTTATCCATCCTCGGTACCACCGGAATTGTTCGGCCCATCTCAGCCGATGCCTGGACGGCCACCATTCAGGCATCGCTTGACGTCGCCAAAGAAGCCGGCCTTTTGGACGTGGTACTCTCCACCGGCAGAACTTCTGAAAAAGGCGCTCAGCAAATCCTTGATCTGCCGGAAGAGGCCTATGCCATGATGGGTGATTATCTTGAATTTTCCCTAAAAGAAGCGGCAGTTCGAGGCTTCAAAACCATCCATCTTTCAGGGATGTGGGCAAAGATCATGAAGGCGGCAATGTGCATTCCTCAGACCCACGTGCGTAACGGTGCGCTGGAAATGGTGGATGGGGCCAAATTGCTGGCAAGGCTTGGCGCAACAGGAGATCTGCTGCAAAAGATTGAAGAATCCAATACCGCACGGGAAATGTACGCTCATATTGAAGCGGCCGGGAAAAATGAACTGGTGGAGAAGGTCTGCCTCAAGGCGCAGCAATACTGTCAGGAAGTAACAGGCACCCGCGTGAAAGTCTACCTGGTCAACCATAAAGCGGAGCTGATCACCCATGTATAAGCTCTTTGTCCTGGGCATAGCCGATTCTTTTCTGACAAGCAAACAGGAAGAAATCCTCACCACTTGCTCTGTTATCGTTGGCACAAATCGATTTGTTGAGATGATTGCCCACCTGCCAGGCCGTTTTTTGGCAATCACGCCCCTGGCAACGGCGCTTGATGACATTCGTCCTGCCCTGCGGGACGGCAATGTTGCGGTACTGGCCAGCGGCGATCCACTTTTCTTTGGCATTGGTCGTCGTTTACTATCTGAATTTACTGAAGATAGTCTGCAATTTTATCCAGCACTCTCATCCATCCAAAGAGCCTGTGCTCTCTTTAAAACTCCCTGGGACGATGCCACGATTACCAGCCTGCATGGCCGGAATTCTGATCACAAGGCTGACTCTATCCCTGGTTTGCTTTTGCAACATGCCAAGAATATTATTCTGACCGACAGCCACAACAGTCCAGATACCATAGCCCGCCTGCTCCTTGACTACCTGCAACTCATTGGCGAGAAGATTTTGCCGGAGAGGATAAAAGTGCTGGTCGCCGAAGACCTTGGTCTTACGAGTGAAAAATTGTTTTGCGGCACTCTCCAGGAGGCAAGCAAACAACAATTTTCGCCATTGAACATCCTGTGTTTACTGGTGCCCGGTGTCTCTGATAAAAAAGCATATCAAACCTTTAGTTTCGGCCTGACCGAAGATTCAATCCAGCATAGCCGAGGCTTGATTACCAAAAACGAGGTCAGAGCAGCAACTCTGCACCAGCTGCAACTGCCAACGACAGGAATCCTCTGGGACATTGGCGCAGGGAGCGGTTCGCTGTCCATTGAGGCGGCGAGAGTAAACCCGGGACTCACCGTCTATGCCATTGAGCATAAAGAAGAGGAACTTGCGAATATAAAAAATAATATTGTCAAATTGGGCTGCTACAATATAGTGCCGGTTTTTGGCAGAGCGCCAGAAGCGCTTGATCACCTGCCGGACCCTCATCGGGTCTTTATTGGCGGCAGCAGCGGTTCACTGCCAGCCATTGTTGCATTGATCGCCACGCGGTTAGAAAATGGTGGCCGCCTGGTGATAAACGGCGTGATCGAAAAAACTATTCAGGCAGCACCTGAAGCGATGAAGAAGCACGGTTTTACTGTGAGTTCATCAACTATACAAGTAACCAGAACTGGACCGGACGGCAGCAGTCTTGCCTTCAACCCGATAACCATTATGACAGGAACACGATGAATACAATGAATGGCCAGCAAGAGCCCGCGATGGGTGCAAGACATGATGTCTATTTCATCGGCGCAGGGCCTGGCGACCCGGAGCTGATCACGGTGAAGGGCCAACGTTTACTTAAAGAGGCCGATGTTATTATTTACACCGGCAGCCTTGTCCCAAAACCACTTATAACCGGGCTGAAGGCCGAAATCCACGATTCGGCCGGGCTCAATCTCGATGAGGTTTTTGCCATCACCTTACAATCCTGGCAGGCTGGCAAAAAGGTTGTTCGGCTCCATACCGGCGACCCATCAATTTACGGGGCCATCAACGAACAGATCGCCCTGCTGAATGAACATGGTATCCCATTTCATGTGGTCCCCGGCGTCAGCTCCGGACTGGCCACGGCCGCTGCCCTCAGGACAGAATTGACTCTCCCGGAGGTCTCGCAGACGGTTATTTTCACCCGGCGTGGTGGCCGAACGCCGGTGCCGGAAAAGGAAGATCTCGCTCTCCTCGCCTCACATCAGGCAACCATGATGATTTTTCTCAGTGTCGGGATGATTGAAGACGTTGTCGCCGAGCTTCTTGCGGGCGGTTATGGTGAAGACACGCCGGTTGCCATCGTTGAAAAAGTCACCTGGCCGGACGAAAAACAGATCAGAGGAACCCTATCCACCATAGCAGCACAGGTGAAAGAGGCGGGGATAACCAAGACCGCAATCATTGCCGTCGGTAAAGTTCTGGCCGAAGGACCACCACCTGCCCTTTCCAAATTATATGACGAGGCCTTTACCCACGGCTACAGAAAGGGAAGCGATCGTCCATGAACATTGGCATTATTGCCATAACCAGGGGCGGCAGAGAACTTGCGGCCAGACTGAGTGACCTGCTTCCGGATGCCAGCCTGCTGGTCAAAGAAAAAGGCCAAAAGGTTGCCGACACAATTGCGGCACACTGGCAGCAGTTTGATGGTTTTATCTGCATCATGGCCACCGGCATTGTGGTTCGGGCCATCGCGCCGCTTCTTGCTGACAAATTGACCGATCCCTGTGTTATCGTTTTGGACGAAAAAGGTCGGCATGCAATCAGCTTGCTTTCCGGCCATGTTGGCGGAGGTAATGTCCTTGCCAGAAAAATTGCCGGATTGATCGGCGGCACGCCAGTGATCACCACAGCCTCCGATACCCTGGAACTGGTTGCCCTGGACCTCTGGGCCAAGGAACAGAACCTTGTTACCCCAAGCCGGGAAAAACTCACTGCATTATCCACGCTTCTGGTCAATAAGGGAGAACTGTCACTTTATGCAGATGTGCAGATTTCATCTTTACCGAGAGGTTTAATGCAAGTCAGTGACAGCGCGCAGGCAGATTTCATTGTTTCCCATTTTACCGCAATGAGTCAGACATGCCCGATTATCAGACCCCGCAACCTCGTTGTCGGCATAGGTTGCAATCGCGGCACACCGGCAAGCGAGTTTGAAGAGGCTATAAACGAACTTTTCAATGACCTTCGTTTGAGCAGGGCGAGCATTCGAAATCTTGCCTCCATCGATAAAAAAAATGATGAAATTGGTCTGTTGCAATTCGCAAAAGAGAATTGCTGGCGGATTGATTTCTTCGACAGCAACACCATAAATAAACTTACTAATCTTGAAATTTCCTTTGCAGCACTCAAGGCGGTCGGCGCCATCGGCGTTGCCGAACCGGCGGCTCTGCTCAGTGCGCAAAGCAATCAACTCCTCAGCAGGAAAAGAAAATGGAAAAATGTAACCATGGCAGTGGCTCAGGTAGTCTTTACGTTGTCGGCACAGGCCCAGGATCAGTTAAACACATGACTCTTGCGGCAAGTGAGGTGCTTGCCAAAACCGATGTTATCATCGGCTATAAAACCTACCTTGATCTGATCCCCGAATTTCTTGAAGGAAAAGAGGTCATTTCCTCGGAGATGATGAAAGAAGTGGATCGCTGCCGAAACGGTCTTGAGATCGCCGCCACCGGCAAGCAGGTCGCCCTCGTTTCTGGCGGTGATCCCGGTATCTACGCCATGGCAGGTCTGGTTTTTGAACTGGCCAAGGAAAATGGCTATCCATGCGCTATTGAAATAATTGCCGGCCTGGCCGCCATCAACAGCTGCGCCGCACGCTTGGGTGCCCCGCTGATGCACGACTTTGCGGCAATCAGCCTGTCGGATCTCCTTACCCCCTGGGAGCTTATTGAAAAACGTCTGGAGGCGGCCGCCGCAGCCGATTTTGTCACCGCCATTTACAACCCCAGATCAAAACGCCGAACGGAACAAATCGTTCGGGCCAGAGAGATATATCTTACCCATCGAGATCCCAAGACCCCGGTCGGTATCGTCACCGCGGCCACCAGGGAAAACGAAAAAATCGTTATTACCACACTGGACGAGATGCTGAATCATGACATTGGTATGCAATCCACTGTCATCATCGGCAATTCCCAGACATACACCTGGAACGACTTGATGATCACCCCCAGAGGGTACGGGAAAAAGTATCAATTGTAGGCGAAAAAGAGCAGCACTTTTATGGAGAAAACCCCACCCTGAACAGCTTTACTCAGGGTGGGGTTTTTGTTTGGGAGGAGTAGAAACGAATGCAACAAGCCGGTTATTTATTTTGCTTTAACCAGATAGAAAACTATCTGCAGTGATTCCTTAAACTGAATACTTCCAGGTTCAAAGGCACTCTCCTTGGCCATGGCGGCCATCTGATAGCGGCCACTGGCAGCTGGAGAGTAGGATGACTGTTGCGATATCGAATAGACAGGGCCAAGTCCTTCCGGCAGTTGGGCCACCATAATTTCGGCTTTTTCCATACCATCCTGAATAGCTCCACGGAGGGCATCTTCCCTCAGTTGTTTCTCTTTCGATGAGCTGAGGATGGTGGATTCAATCTGTGCTACCCGGGCATCAATAATGGACCGAATCAGATCATCATAACGGCTGAGATCCCTGAGTGTCACCTCTATTGTCCTTGAAACCTCGGTTCCAACATAGATCTGGGCACTGTTATTCCAGTTGTAGTGGGGCGTGATCTGTAATTGAGCCGAATTAATATCCTCTTTTTTTATTTCCTGAGCTTCAAGGGACTGGATCAATTTTTTCGATCTTGTTTCGACACTGTTTCTCGCCTCAGCAACCTCAAAACCAGTTTCTGCAATACTCAACGAAAGAGTGAGAGTATCCGGCGTGGCGCGTATCTCGTGTTCCCCGGTGACGACTATATGCGGAACATCCGGCAGAGAAGCGGCAAAGGATGGCTGAATAACAGAAAAAAAGAGGACAATGGGTATAAGATAAAATCGCATGAGGTCTCCTAAATTTATTATAATTAGTTTTCATCCTGAAACGGTCTTTTTTCAGGATGAAAATCAGTTGGGCAAGATCAGAGAAATCAATCCTGCGGCCGCTGTCTCTTAAGCTGCCTTTTTAAAAGCAGCCTGTTGAGGTAGGTAAATGGGGCACGGGTGTGCTGTTCCCTACCCTGCAATACTTTTTCCCGGTTGAAGATGAGATCAAGCAGATGTGCTGCCGGATCTTTTCTACCAAACCTTGCTGCACAGCCAGCGCAATACGTAAGAATTCGACATCCCTCTGCTTCCTTGCGGCGAATATCCTTCCAGCTATCGGTGAGGTCGGGAGCCATAAATGCTGCAGCCGCCCCCTCGCCGCAACAAATAGCCTGACCACGTCTGTGAGCCGGTTCTTCGATGGTGGCACCGATCATTTTTATAAGTAAGCGTACAGATTCATGAATTTCAGGTACGTCACGGGTCACGCAACTATCATGAATGCTGTAGATCTCTTTAAATTCGCCATGTACCGGCAGCGGGTATTCAGCTAGTTTTTCATACACCGAGCAGAGAGTAAATTCCGGTGCATGGTTTGCAAAGGTCACATAACAACCTGGGCATGCCGTATAGATTGTCTGTATCTTTTTTTCTTTCAGCGAATCTCGCAGTTTTTTAAACGACGAATTGAAATGGTCTGTTAAGCCAAGGTCATGGGATGATTTACTACAGCAATCCAGCACAATTCCTAGAGAAGGAATTTTCGACTGTAAATAGATATAGGTTGCCAGCGTTGTAGCTGACTTTGTAGCAGCAAGGGTGCAACCTGGGAAAAAGACAGCTTCGCAACCTGACGGAATCTGGTGCAGGGAAAAGAGAGATGAAGCCCCACGTCGTTCATAAGCACAGATAGTTTTGTGCTCTTTATGGATCGAAACGGCTGGAGAAGGCTCACCGCTCTCTTTCTGCAATATTTGACGAATCCGCGTAAATCCATCCGACACCTCAAGATCCTTTGGACAGACGACAGTGCATAGGCCGCAGAGATTACAGCCGAAGACCACATCCCCATCCCGCTGATCCCCATTGAGAAAGCTCTGGCAAATTGAACCAGGGGTGCCATGTTTTTCAAGAAAAGCACAATCTTTAACGCATATATTACAGTGGACACAGCCCTCGATTATTTTTTGTAATACCTTCATATGATCCTGCTCATCCACACTGGTCAGACGAATACCGCAAAACCAGGATTGATTTACGTACTCGCCCCCAATCGAATCCGACCATTCTGTCAAACGGACCTTGAAACCCAAACCTACAGCGGCCCAGGTTTCAAGATCTTGCTAGCGGGCGTGAATGGGAATGTAGTCATATTGCCGGGGACCCGTATAAATCTGGCGGGGCCGGGCAATCCTCCAGTTGGGATCATCGGTGCTTTCCTTCCATTGAGCAATCCAGCCGGGGAGTCGGCCCAAGGCAAACATCACCGTGAACATATTGGTGGGAATACCAATAGCTCTCAGAACAATTCCACTGTAAAAATCAATATTGGGGTAAAGATTGTGATCGACAAAATAGGCATCTTTTAAAGCAATCTCTTCGAGATCCCTGGCAATATCCAACAATGGATCTGAGATGTCCATCGATTCGAGCAATTCATCACACATTTTCTTCATAATCTTGGCCCGGGGATCATATGTTTTGTAAACCCTGTGACCAAATCCCATGAGCCGGAAGGGATCATTCTTATCTTTGGCCCGCTCAACAACTTTTGCGCAATTACCGCCGTCATTTTTGATATTGGTGAGCATTTCAATCACCGCCTGGTTGGCCCCGCCGTGCAAAGGTCCCCAAAGAGCGGCAATGCCCGAAGAAATTGCGGCATACAGGTTAACCCGGGCACTACCAACCACGCGAACAGCCGAAGTTGAACAGTTCTGCTCGTGGTCTGCGTGAAGAATCCAGAACACTCTCAGCGCGCTGACAACTTCACGTTTGAGCTCATATGGCTTGACCGGTGTATCAAACATCATGTTGAGAAAATTTTCACAATAAGTCAAATCCGGTCTGGGTAAAACCAGTTCATGCCCCCTGGAAATTTTATATGACATGGCCGCCATGGTGCGCACCTTGGCCAGTAACCGGGTCATTGTGAGGTTAATCTCTTCTTCGAGGGTATCAAGTGCCGGATAAAAGCTTTTCAGGGCATTGACCATGGAAGACAGGATACCCATGGGATGGGAGGCTCTGGGAAAATTCTGATAAAAAGCCTTCAGGTCAGTGTGAACCAGACTGTTATCATTCAGCATCACCGAGAATCGGGTCAATTCTTCCCTGTTGGGCAGCTTGCCGTTGATAAGCAGGTAGGCCGTCTCCTTAAAAGAGGCATTTTCGGCCAACTGTTCAACTGGAATACCTCGATAACGGAGAATACCCTTTTCTCCATCCATGAAGGTAATGGCGCTCAGACAGCTGCCGGTATTACCATAACCGGGGTCAAGGGTAATAAATCCAGTTTCGGCTCTGAGGCTGGAAATATCAATGGCTTTTTCCCCTTCACTTCCAGTAACCACAGGAAGTAATACTTCTTTCCCGTCATACGTGAGAGTTATAAATTCGTCCAAAATGTCTCCTTTCTTCTATAGAGTTCTTAGGCAACCGACAATGCAAGCCAAGCGAGGGTTGGCAATTCCAAAGTCAAATGGCCAGAGTAATGCTCGAAACAGTACGCAGTGCAGTTCCCTTCGAGCGGGGTTAATAATCCGCTTTCCCGCTCATCGAACTCTGTTCGTAATGGATATGCAACAGGCTTCTTACATCTGGCGAAAACAATAATTTTACGATAGGTTACAATTAATTACCGTAGAATATCTTGTTTGTCTAGGGGAGATTTAACGAGAATCATTCTTTTAAATTTTCCAGGCTACAGCTTTCAGACTTTGCAAAAGTATGGCGTCGATGCCTCCATACTACCAAATGCTGCTGTAGGGATGAATAAAGAAGGGTCAAATGGCGAGGTCCAGAGATCTCCAGACTCCAGTATTAAAAAGGAATTTAGAACACTAGCGTAGATCTGCAATATGCTCCTCAAAGCAATCCGGGCAGCAACCATGGGTGAGATTGGTTCCACTTTTTTGACAGAGGTACTCTTCTATCGGCCACCATTTCCCTTTCCCCGGCATTATCCCACTGTCATCTCTTATTTTTTTACAATACATGCATATGGGAAGATATTGCTCATAAATTTCTATTTTTCTTAACGCGTCCTGTTTTTCAAAAAAACATTTAACTTTGCAGACCAGGAAATCCGGATCACATGGTTTAATAATGAAATCATCGGCACCTGCACGAAACGCGTCTATCGCCATTGACATATCACCATAGCCAGTAAGGACGAAAACGCCCAATCCTGAATTGTTTTTTTTAATCTCCTGCAAAAGGTCAAGTCCGCTCATTCCAGCCATGACCATATCAGTTATCGCAAGATCAAAAGAACGGCTTCGAAATTCGATTAAGGCATCTTCGCCACTCAATGCACCGATAACATTGTATTTATTTTTTTCAAGGCAGTTGCCGAGAGCTTTCAGCATAGTCTGCTCGTCATCTACCAGAAGAATAGATTTATTACCCATTCCCAGCCCTCAAAATCAGGAATTATCTCGCTGTAATAATCAAAATTTCAGTATATACACTCCCGTTCAGGTCAAACAATCTTTACGCCAACAACATTCTTCTTGATCGCAAATATCACCATTTATTTGAAAACAGGGATGATTCCCCTCCTCGATCTGAATTTTCCGAATGAGGTCTGCTTTTTTATATTTTTTAGGTTTTATACCCATTGCCTTAGCTTTCATTTTCACATCTATCATTTTCATAGTTGCTTCCCTTTCACCTTGTAATAGTGCTCCACTAATTTTTCCAGCTATTAACATCTTCAACAAAGAAGGACAGCCACCGATTTTTGTGACATCGTCTAATCGCCAACCGGCGGCCATTTTTCTCATAGTTTAACGACATTGTCTGCAGCGGGACCTTTCACGCCAACTTTAATATCGAAACGAACGCGTTCTCCCTCCGTAAGAGATTTGAACCCTAACGCCTGAATTGCAGAATGATGCACAAAAATATCATTTCCTCCATCCTGCTCAATAAACCCATAACCTTTTGCATCATTAAACCACTTTACTTTTCCTTCTGGCATTGCGTATCCCCTTTTGAATGAATAAAAAGCAGACTCTTTATACGAGTCCCGTCCTTGTTTTCTGATTTATCTCATTTTTTTCGGCAATTATTGGTTTTCCTTATAGGGATTACATGTCAGTGTTGGACATGGAGCATTCTTTATTACTCGTTCGGCAACACTACCCAGCCATAATCTTTCAAGTCCTTTTCTTCCATGAGTTCCAATAATGATCAGGTCGCCGTTTTCCTCATCAACGTAGTCAATTATGGAATCAACAATAATCCCTCGACGAATTTTGCCATCGCTGTTAGGAAAACGCTCCCTCATCTTTTTTATAAAACGTTTCATTTTCTCTTCGGCATGTTCCTCCACCTCATTGGTAAATGGTCCAAGAGATGGGTACTCATATATTCCGATACGATGAGGAGGTTCCAGCACATGGACAAATCTCAAGCTAGCGCCTAATTTCTGTGCAATACCGATTGCATATTCCGCAAGTTGTTCGGTATGTTGATTAAAGTCTATTGGCACGACGATTTTTAATATGTCTCTCATGGTCCCCCCTTGCATTCTGCGAAGCTTCCCAATTCTTGGAAATTTATTTTTCTACCACCCAACCTCCACCCGCAGACAACGACTTCAGCCGATCACTTTTTTACCATCCATTCTCTTGTCAATGGCAGATCATTTCTGACGCCTGCAGAAAACAGCAATTGAAATAAATGCATATTTCCAAGCCTGAAAACTGCTGAACAACCAGCTAAATAGAATCGCCACATTCGGATAAAACGATCATCAAACATCAATCGGATTCTTGTTTCATTTTCCTCAAAACGTTCTCTCCAGTTATCAAGGGTTTTGCTGTAATGAAGGCGCATATTCTCACAGTCAATAAAATTTAATCCAAGCCTGGTGGTATTTTTAAGTATCGAACCAAGGTCAGGAAGATGGCATCCAGGAAAGATATATTTTTTTATCCAACTGTTAGTCGGTTCTTCGACAGTTTTACCGATGGTATGCAGGAGAAGGAGTCCGTTTGGGCGTAAGACCTGTCGAGCGTTTTCCAGAAAGTGCTTCATATTGGCCTTACCGACATGCTCAAACATGCCAACCGAGACTATCTTGTCAAAAGTTTGATTCATTTGAGGCAAATCCCGATAGTCCAAATATTTAAGATGGACGCGGTCCTGCATTCCCTCCTTCTCAATCTGTTTCCTTCCATACGCCAACTGTTCTTTTGAGAGTGTTATACCAACACCTTCTATGCCAAACTCTTTTGCCGCGGTGAGAAGAAGACTTCCCCATCCACAGCCAATATCCAGCAAGCGTTCCTTTGGCTGTAGCTGAAGCTTCCGACAACACAGCTTGATTTTTTGGATTTGAGCCTGTTCCAGCGAATCTCTTTCACTTTCAAAATAGGCACAGGAATAAACCATCATTGGATCTAGCCACAGCCTATAAAATTCATTGCCAAGATCATAATGGTAGGAGATATTTTTTTTGTCTGCTTTCTTACTGTTTCTCTGCAGTATATTGAGCTTCAAGGTATTGGCCAGAGACTGTTTTGTTCTCTCCTGAAGTCGATCGGATAACAGGCCAACACTTACCACCTTATTGAGATCGCCTTCAATTTCAATATCACCATTCATATACCCCTCACCAAATCCGAGGGGGAGATCCAAAATTACATTTTTTAAGACCTCTTCGTTTTTAAAATGGATGACAAAGTCGTTTCCGTTGCCAAATTCACGTGCACTGCCATCCCAGAAGATAACCTTAAAATTGGCATCATCAACCTGTGACAGAGCTTCACAAAAACGAGATTTCAGAGATAACTTTCCAAGAAAAGACATCACAACACCTCATAGATATGTAAGATTTCTAAGTGAAGCCCGAGGAGCACGATTTCAAGATTCATTGGCACTTTTTGACAATGGCTGGCTTGGCACGCACACCCCTATTGTTCGCTCCAGACCACAGAATGTGTCTAACAGACTCTGCTGCAGGCAATCAATGTCCGTGAACTCAACACCTATTCGCCAGATCGGTTTATTGCTTTTTGGCGCCAAGACCAATTCTTTCGATCTAACCAACCCGTTGAGATGAAAGATGCAATAATCAAAATCCGTTTGAGCGTCATAAATGACAATATCCATCTTCAATTCACAGGCGGTTACATCGCTGTCGTTTTCAAATAAAAAGGAGACTCCACCAGGGGATATATCATAAATATTAGTTACAACAGCGTACGCAGAGGCTGTCACCGCAACTACGCCTTTCGTCATATATCTGCACTCTTTCCGTTTGGTTGGTTGGTCCTTTTTCGGTGCGTGTGGGGGAGTGGATGGGTAATGGTTAATATAGTTTCTCCTCTCAAAAAATAATAGATTGCTGGCCGCTAATTTGTGTAAACACATTACAATCGTCTTGGCTTGACCGTTCGTTTTGAGATGTGTCGTTGATACGTCCCAGTTTTACATAAACATGGAGTCTGAAAAGAGCACCCCTCAAGGGGGTACTGAAAAGAGTCTCGGTTTGTTTCCCGTTTACCGGGATTAGAACAGAGAACCAATAGTATCAAATTATTTAAGTAGAGTATGGCTGCACAAGGAGGGAAAGACAATACGGTAATTCGATGATTTTATACGGCAATAAAACCCCGTACTAAAGCATGGAAGTAAGGAATTTCTTGAGATTTTTTTTCTGGTTTTTTATCCTGAGTTTTTTTCTGATATTATCTCGATAAGATTCTATTGTCCTTACCGAAAGGCCTAAAAGATCAGCCATCTGTTTAGAGGTTTTATCCTGTCTGATATAGTGGACAATCTGCAATTCCCGTGGCGCCAGTTTGGCATTGATAAGGGCAAGATCATGCGGATGATCTGAGCAGACATCCAGCAAATTTGCCTGAGCGGTTTCCATATACTCTTTTACTGAACCTGTCGCTTTGTTTCGTGCTTTTTTCAAGAGCGGCAGAACCATCTCGACAGTTTTTGCCGAAATTTCTTTCCTCAGGTCATTGTGTTCTTTTTCTCTTCGTTTGAGCATGATACTTAAGGTGGTATTGGTATCATGAAGATCCCTATTTCTGCGCTCCAATTCTTTTTCTTTTAATATCAGGGTGGCTAACACTGTTTTCAGCTCTTCCACGGTAGCTCTTAATTCGCCTGTTCTCTCCTCAACCTGCTGTTCGAGATTGGTTCGTGCTTCTTCAAGCTGAAGCTCGATCTTTTTTCGTGTAGTTATCTCCTGTTTGAGCTTCTCATTCTGTTCCCGTAATTTATTAACCAAATCCTGTTTTTCAAAGCTACGCCTGGCTTTATCAAGCAATTCTTCAACATCACATGGTTTTTGCAGGTAATCATCTGCGCCAAGCTTCAACGTTTCGACTGCCGAAGCGACAGCGCCATGCCCGGTCAGGATGATGACACCGATATCAGGATTGAGGCCTTTGGCGTGTTTCAATACTGCGATACCATCCCCGTCAGGCATAATCAGATCGGTGATTACCAGATCGTAATTGTTTTTCCGCAAAAGTCTTATCGCTTCGCGGCCATTGTTCGCAGTGGTTACCTCGAAATTATTTTTTTTAAGGATCCAGCCGATTGAGATGAGAATATTTTCTTCGTCATCAACCAGCAATATCTTTTTATTGCTCATTAGCCACCATCTCAATGGGCAAGATTACCGAAAACTTTGATCCTTTACCGGGTTCACTATGTACATCTATTCGACCACCATGTTTTTTGATAATGCCATAACTGACTGATAAACCGAGACCAGTCCCTTTTGTCCCTGGCTTGGTGGTAAAAAATGGCTCAAAAATATGTCCCAGATCAGCAGGGGTAATACCTGTGCCGTTATCTTCAATATGCACAACAATATGTTCCCTGTTTACCTCGGTTGTTATTGTAATAAGCCCGCCACCATTACATGCGTCCACCGCATTGTTAAAGATATTAAGAAGGACCTGTTTCAGTTGATCAGCAACCGCCTGGATAGTAGGAATGTTGCTACCATATATTTTTTCTATCCTGATTTTACGATTTAGACATTCTCTCTTGCTCATTATGAGGAGGCTGTCAATGATGCCGTGAAGATCGACCGGCAAAAGTTCACCGGAACTGGGTATAAAGAAATCCTTGAGATCGGCGATCAGGTTTTTCATCCGATAACATTCCTGAAGAGCCAGACCAACGAGTTCTTGCTCCTTTTCTTCCAGAGGTACATATTGTTCTATCCCTTTGATGATAGTCATGACGCTCTGGAGAGGATTGTTAAACTCGTGAGCAATAGAAGCGGAAAGACTACCGACAGCAGCAAGTTTTTCAGTATGAAGCAACTGGGCGTGTGTTTTTTGTAGCTCGAGAGTCCTCTCCAGAACCCTCCGTTCTAACTCATCATGCGCCTGTTTCAAGGCTTCCTTGATCTTCTGTTTTTCTGTAATATCAAAAAGATAATGAAGATAGGTATCTTGATCAACAGCACTCCAGTACGCATCCCAACATATGTCATTCATCCAGAATTGAGTGTTCTTTGACTCGTTCTCTGACAGACGTTTCGAAGCGAGACACCAGGAACAGGGGCTCACTTTTTGCATCAAAGTCGAATGGCATCGCGCACCCGGCACAGCTCCCACCGCCGCTGCAGCCTTGTTCGAAGCTATTATTACCCGGGTATCATAGTTTATAAGCAGAGCGATACAGGGCAGCGCGTCCAAAAAAAGCTGCCGTAAATTTGCCTCCTGTTGCAATTTTTCTTCTGCTTCTTTTTGTCTGGTGATATCCCTGCCCACAGCCTGATACTCAACGACATTGCCCTTTTGGTCATATAAGGCTCTGCCACTCCACTGATGCCAATGTATCTTGCCATCCTGAAGAATAACCCTATATTCAATTGTTTTGTCAGGCTTATGTGGAGTCAGAGTCTTGAAATGATCTCTTGCCAAACCCACATCGTCTTGGTGTATATTGGGCCTGTAATTTGTACCGAGGATGTTCTGATGCTGAACACCGAAACAACGACAATAAGCATCATTGACAAAGGTCAGCCTGCCTTGGGAGTCCCACCGGCAAATCAGATCTTTCTGATCCATGACAATCGCCCGGTATCTATCTTTCAAACGTTGCAGCTTGGCAAGCTCCTCCTCTTTTCGAAGGGAAATATCACTGACCATAACCCGGATATGACCCAAAGGATCGCCCTCCGGGTGCAAAACAGTTTCTACCAGGGCGTAAAAAATGGGTCCTCCATTTTGTTTCAGCCGTAGGTCATAGGTCTGTTTTTGATGGGTTTCCAGCAATTTTTTTCGGTGAAGATAAAAAATATCCTGATCTTCCTGGAAAATAAAATTTGAAAAAGGCTGGTTAATCAACTGTCCTCTAGCTGTACCTAACATACCTCCAGCGGTCAGGTTGGCTTCAAGGATCATCCCCTTATCGCTCAACGTAAGATATCCAACCGGGGCATAATCATAGAGATCAGCATAACGATAGCGGGATTTTTCGAGTTCTTGCTGGGTGTTGCGAAGATCCTCATTTTGCAACTCCAGTTCTATCTGGTAGGTGTCAAGTTCATGGACCAGTTTCTGGACATCCTCCTTGAGGATATCTGATTTTTCAGGCACTGCCGAAATAAATGCCTGGGCACGTCTTCGTAATTCGGAAAATTTATTGTTGCCAGCCCCCTCTTTCATACCAACCTCTCTGGTAAAGTGAAGTCGATCTGTTACAATTTTTCCTGAACAAAAACTACCTCCTGGTGACGAAATGTAAATCAGGACAGAAGCCCCCTTCTATAGTAAGAGATATGTAATCGTAACCATTTATTACAGCTGATTCAATGTAGAAAAACACAGCTTAAAAGACAGGACAACTGAAGAACCACCGTATCATGGCCTCACCATTATTACCAGCCCCCTGCCTCTTGTGCTCTGAATCGTCTGATGTTACATTGATTGCCTATTACCCTTGGCAGAGCAAACACATCAAAAAGGGAGGTTTCATGAAAATTGGCTTAATGAACAACCCGTCAAAGCCACTCCATCAGGAAGCAGCCGCCATTGGTGAGGCCGGATTTGACTTTTTGGATTTGACCATCGAAGGACCTTGTGCCACGACGGTTGATACCGCCGCATTTCGGGCCATTCTTGACACCTATGGCCTCGCCATCACAGGTCATACCGACCCCTGTCTGCCCTATGCGTATCCGATCCAGGCGGTCCGGGATGCGTGTCTTACGGAACTCGAACGATGTGCCGTCATTTTTTCCGGCCTTGGCGCAAAGATAATGAATATCCACCCTTGCTATTTTTGCCCGCCAGCCATGCAAAAAGAGCTGCTCACTTTCAATGTCGAGGCATTACGACCTATTGTCGCCATGGCCGAAAACTATGGCCTTACTGTGGTTTTCGAGAATTTCAAAGCCCCGTTCGACAAAGTTGCCACCTTTAATGCCTTACTAACTGCCGTACCGGGCTTAAAACTCCATCTCGATTTTGGCCATGCAAATTTTGGCCGTGATAATTATGAGGTTTTTTGCAGAGAATTGGGAGAACATATCCACCATGTTCATTTTTCAGACAACCGGGGAAGGACAGACGACCATATGCCTTTAGGCGTCGGAAGTATTGACTGGCAACAAGCCGTCGGTCTCTTAAAGGCGACCGGCTACGACAGTACCATTACTTTAGAGGTCTTCTGCAATGATCCAGACATGCAATACAAATACCTTGAGATGAACCGAAAATTGATTATGGAACTTTGGCAATAATTTCCTGCACTGACACCAAAGATAGCAATTGACCATCCCACCATCGTCGAATAAGGTAGCACTGCTTTAGGCTAGGAGCCAAAACAGTTGACTGAGCTAAGAGCCATTGCGGATTTTCTTTCGAACGTCTTAACTCAAAATATTTTAAGGCAACAATCTCTATCTCACTTGTCGAATGCCCGGACCACTGCCCACGAAAAAACCGCAAACGAAACGGCGAACCACGCCGAAAAGTTCTAAAGCCGGCCCCTCCCGAAAAAAGAGAACTTCTGGCGGGAAGAAACCAAAAAATACGAAAAAGAACCTGGCGAGAGACTTTTTGTACATCTGCCTGGAGGTTCTCGGCCTGGTAACAATAGGAATAGCCGGCGTCATTGTGCTCCTCGGCTATTTTGGCAACCAATTTTCCGGTACCAGCTTTCTCAATAGCCTGTTGCCATTTGCCGGGGGAATCCTTGGTCTTATTGTTCTGGTCTCTGTATTACTGAGCGGCTGGAAAAGAGTCAGAAAGTGGTTGCAGAGCAGATCGCACCAACTTCCCCCGGCCATCGTGCTCGGTCTGACCCTGATTATTTGCGCATTGATTCCGCACGGACAGTTCACCCGCGGCTTTGGCTATTATCGCACCCTGATTGGTGGCAAGGAAGAAGCCAGTCGAGTAGCCCTCGCCCATCAGGTCTATGCCGCTTATCGCCGCCTTGATATTGTGCCATTAACCAAGATGATCAGCCGGAGTGAACAGTACTCAAAGGATCTCGAAGCGGCCGCCTCGACCTACGAAATTGACATTGATCTCCTCAAAGGTCTCGCTGCAGCAGAATCGTCCTATCTGCCACGGAAAAGTTCAGACGGAGGCCACGGGCTCTTTCAAATAACCAAGATCCCGACTTCGGTGGCAAAAGATGTCGATAACTTTTTTCCAACAGGCGGTCGTATAATGACCGATCCTCGATATAACTGTTTTCTTGGCGCAGCGACCCTGCAACATTATCTCAGCGAGATGCATGAAGATCTTTTTCTCGGCCTGCTCGCCTATAATATTGGTCCGGCAAATGGCGGCCTGCGCTTTATTATGCAACAGTACGGGGTGACAGACTTTACGACTATCCAGCCCTATTTATTGCGGCTGCCCCGGGACTATCCCATACGGGTACTTTCCTATGCTCTTGCTTTCCGGATAGATCGCAAAAAAGGTCGACTTCTTGCGTATGAAGAAGGGACGAACGCACTCTCAATTCAAGCTCTTGGTATTCCAGGACTGGAATAGGCTTGGCAGTTCGGAGACGGGATTCACAACAGAAAAACGGATATCAGTCCATCCACTCCTTCCTGATGGCCTGAATGTCGTCAATATTGGAGAAAAACATGTCAATGATCTCAGGGTCAAAATGACTCCCTATGCCCTCCCGGACGATTTTCTGACAGACCTCCTCTGGAAGAGCTTTTTTATACGGTCGCTCGCTCCCCAGGGCGTCATACACATCAACTACGGCAACAATTCGGGCAATTAAAGGAATCTGTGTGCCAGACAGGTTGCAGGGGTATCCTGTTCCGTCCCAGCGTTCATGGTGGCAAAGCGCTATAACCATTGCCATGTCCAGCAAAGAGAGTTGAGCAACATCATCGGCCATGCGGATTATATCTTCAAAGTTTTTGTTTTTGTGTTCACTTGATGAAGAATAATGACGCAGGATATCACAGCCAATTTCACAATGTTTTTTCATGATATCCCACTCTTCTGCGGTTAATTTCCCAGGCTTGAGAAGAATAGCATCAGGGGTGCCTATTTTACCAATATCGTGCAACGGCGCGGCTTCACCAAATGTTTTGACCACATCATCAGTCATCCCCATGGCATGGGCCAGAAGAGAGCATATTTTGCCAACACGGATAACGTGTTTGCCGGTCTCATTGTCACGATATTCTGCTGACTTACCAAGACTATACAGGAGCTGGCGCTTGGTCTCTTCCAGCTCGATTGTCCGTTCCTCAACTTTCTTTTCGAGATTATGCTGATAATCCCGATTTTGCCGGATGAGTTCCGCCGCCTGAAAAGTTCTCTCAACAGTATTATCCACCAGGGAAAGGCTTTCGATTGGTTTTGTAATAAAGTCACGGGCACCAATTCGCAAAGCATCAACTGCCTGATCCACCGCACCGATTCCGGAAACAACGATAATCGGCAGATCCGGCCACCGTTTCACAGCTTTTTGGATGAAATCATGACCATTCATGATGGGCATATTGAGATCAACAGTGACCAGATCAGCTGGCCATTGTTCCAATAAAAAGAGTGCATCTAAGCCATTTTCAGCCGTATTCGTCTCATACCCTCGTGATTTCAGATAATTAGCTAACAGTCCTCTGATATCAGGTTGATCCTCAACAACTAAAATGCGTTTGCGCATCCCATCGGATACATCGATTTGACCTTTACCGTCGGACACGGACGTTCTCCTTTCAGCACAGATTCAACACAGTTGATTTAACCGCCTTACTCTTTTGAAGTATACTTATGGGGAAAAAAAAAGCGAAAAAAGAATATACTTTTTCATCAATCTCCTAAACAAGTACCAACATTCCGGGCAGCCCTAATCCACGGATGATCTGGTGGCACCAGTTTTTTTCTTCCGACGACATCTGCCAGGGGGATTGTTTTGGTGCCCTCGCCATGAACGGCTACCATCACCCCGTATTCGCCCCGTTCAACGCAATCGACACAGGCGCTGCCAAGTCGGGTGGCCAGCATTCTGTCGGCGGCGGACGGTGTTCCTCCCCGCTGAGTGTGCCCCAAAATGGTCAGCCTTGATTCCAAACCAGTGATGACTTCAAGTTCCTGAGTCAACCTGAGGGTATTGGACCCCTGCTGCCGGGAAAATTCCATGAGCGCCGCCTCTGCTTTCTTCTGCCCCTTGCCGTCACCCTTTTCCTTTGCTTTGGCTTTCTTTTCTTTTAATTCTGTGTATTTTGCATGATCATCTACAGAAAGTGCCCCCTCGGCAACGGCGACAATACTGAAATTTGTTCCCCGTTGCTGACGCTTGCGAATAGCATTGGCGGTTAATTGAAGGTCATAGGGAATTTCCGGGATAAGGATAACATCAGCGCCGCCGGCAACACCTGCTCCCAACGCAAGCCAGCCGGCATTGTGGCCCATAACTTCCACCACAATAATTCGATGATGGCTATGGGCGGTAGAGTGAAGGCGATCAATTGCCTCGGTGGCAATTTCCATGGCGGTGTGGAAGCCGAAAGTAACATCAGTCATGGCGACATCATTATCAATCGTCTTTGGCAGGGTCAGGATATTGAGGCCTTTTTGAGCCAGGCGATAGGCATTTTTCTGGGTTCCTCCGCCACCTATGCAGATCAAGGCATCAAGACTATGACGGTTATAGTTGTCGCATATCACCTCTGTCATATCCATCACTTCGCTGCCAACCGGCATCTTGTGGGGTTTATCTCGGCTTGTGCCAAGGATGGTGCCACCACGAGTTAAAATTGAAGACAGCGTCTCCCGGTCGAGCCGCATTGTCCGATTTTCCATAAGGCCACGAAAACCATCCCGAAAACCGACAATATGTATATTGCCTGTAGCCAGCGCCGATTTGCCGATTCCCCGAATGGCAGCATTCAGCCCCGGACTGTCTCCACCTGCAGTCAATATCCCGATATGTTTACTCATTTCCCCTCTCTATGCTTTTTATGCATTAGACTGATTATTGAATTTCCTGTCCACGGTAGACTCATTATTACAGCTCAAGTCAATAACATCAAATAATTGTTTTTTGAATAATGACAATGAGCCACTACTTGCAGCAACTGCAATGGCTCTTTTCCTCTCCCTTGGCATGATGATCAATATTTTCTCCCTTCATTTGCGGCAAGGGAAATGGACTGATAAAAGTGGTTTGCGTCGGCTTTGATACAAATTTTTTCCGAAAAGTTTTCAAGAGCGGTTGAACAGAAATTCCGAGGAGCAATACGACCGCAATAAGCTTTACTGTTTCCGGAATCAGCTCCGACGCTTCACCGATTATCGCCGTCGGAGAGATACCGGCAAACTGATAGAAGGCGTCAACTCCCAGCCCCATGAGCACAGCACACACTGAGAGAATAGTCAAATACATCAAGGTGCTTTTCTTGCCAAGGATACCTGTTAATACCGAAAGGGAGGTAATGTTGGTGGCAGGCCCCACCAGCAGAAAGACCAGCGCCGCACCGGGGCTAACGCCCTTCATGATCAGGGCCGCGGCTATGGGTGTCGAAGCCGTGGCACAGATATAAAGAGGAATCCCCACCACCAACATAACCAGCATGGAACTGAGGCCACCACCGAGCAAAGTCGCCATTAAATCGTCAGGAACCAGAGTGGTGATCAGGCCCGCCAGGAAGACCCCTATGAAAAACCAACCAACGATATCACCCCAGACTTCCTGAAACCCAAACCGGACACCGGAGACCATTTTTTGAAAAAAAGTATGGTGATGGCTGTGCACTTCTTCGGGGCAGTCAATGCCATCGCAACAATTGTCCACCGGACAACTGAGATCAACCTTTATCTCCTCTTCGGCTTCTTTCCAAAAAAAGAGGTTTTCAGCAAAACCGGCCATCATCGCCGTTATGAACGCAGCAACAGGACGAATAATAGTCATAACCGGATCCAACAGGGCGTAGGTTATCGCAATGGAATCCACTCCGGATTCCGGTGTCGAGATGAGAAAAGCGGTGGTGGCACCCTTATTCGCGCCCTGCTTCCTGAGTGATGCTGCCGCCGGCAGCACGCCACAAGATCAGAGCGGCAATGGCACGCCGAGTAATGCCGCTTTGACGACAGAAGCGTATCGCCCCCGGCCCAAATGCTTAAGAACGGTATTCGGGTTAAGGATTACCCGCAACAATCCGGCAATGGTTATCCCCATCAGGATATACACTGAAGAATCCAGCAGGATATTCCATATTTCTTGCATGAGCCGTATTAATATTTCCAACATAATAAGCCTTTCCTTGATCAATTCTTTATTTATAATTTTGCAGCAAAGCAGTACAGGTTTTGCCTCAAACAACTATTTTTTCGGGCTTTCAAGCAACGAACCGGCAAAATCAATCAATTCAATTAATCGAATGTTTGCCGGCCGATAATAGAGTACAGTGCCATCACGCCTGTTAACAACCAACCCCATGGTACGTAACAATCGTAATTGGTGGCTGACAGCCGACTCGGAGACCTCAAGCATTGCGGCCAGATCACATACGCACATCTCCTGGTGCAACAGGGCATGAAGAATGCGCAATCGACCAGGCTCAGAAAAGGCCTTAAACAATTGACATAGTTTCTCAACTTTACCGGGATCAAGGTCTTGAGATTTGGCCAGATCGACCTTCTCCTGATGGACAATCCGGCTAACACAACGATCACTATTCATTCTTCCTCCATATTTCATATCTGAACAGATACTCATATACATTTTCCAAAATACAGTCAAGAAAAGCAGATGCAATTTTTCCATCAATTGAGCATACTGTTGACAATTAATTTCTTTACCTTTTCCCCGACAGTGAGCCAAAATGACCACCGATGTTCAAAAAACAACAGGAACACTTTATATCGTTCCCACGCCAATAGGTAATCTTGAAGATATTACCTTGCGGGGTCTTCGCATTCTCAAAGAGGTCGATCTCATTGCAGCAGAAGACACTCGACACACCAAAAGACTCCTCAATCATTTTAGTATCGAGACCCCACTGATCAGCTATTATCGGGAAAAAGAGATCGAACGAAGCGAAGAACTCCTCCACCGGTTACAGGAAGGTCAAAATATTGCTCTGGTCACTGATGCCGGAACTCCCGGCATTTCCGACCCTGGAGCAGTGATTGTCAAACTGCTTCATGAACACGGTATGACCGTGGTACCGCTCCCCGGTCCATCGGCCCTGACCACCGCTCTTTCAGCGTCAGGAATGACCTCCACCAGCTTTCTGTTCGTCGGTTTTCTTCCTTCTAAGAAAGGACAACGGCAAAAGTTGCTCAGCTCTTTATCGGCAAGTGAGCATCCCATCGTGCTCTACGAATCACCCCACCGTATTGACTCTTTACTTGGAGACGCGCTGGAAGTACTCGGCGAGCGCCGGTGTTTCTGGGCAAGAGAGTTGACCAAGAATTTTGAGGACCTGCAACATGGTACGCTGAGCAGTTTGCTGGCAATAAGCCGGGATGGCCGGAACCGAGGCGAATTTGTCGTCATAATCTGGCCAGGAGTAAAAGAAGAAGTACAGGGACAGACGGTTGAAGAACTACTTGTCTGGTATCGGGATAACTCGGAGCTCTCTCTCAAAGATGTCAGCAAACGTTTGGCCTCAGATCTTGGCATCTCACGCTCCCAGATCTATCAGCAGGCACTCAGCCTGTGGCAAGAAAAGGATTAAAAAGTCATGAAACGATTAGAGACATGCATAAGCCCAGAAGGCACATTCCAGTACGGTATCCATAAACCAGCGTACAGTGTCACCAACCTCAGACAGGCAACTAATATTGAACAACTGGGTCTGACAGAAGACAATGATCTTGTCAATAATGAGAGAAACTATCCTAAAGAAAACGTTGAAGTAAAAGGGGCGGACTGGATATTTGAAATCCCCAATCCCTTTCCTTTTAAAGGCAGGACCTATATAGATAAGGAATGGGCCGACGTCAGTGCCAATAATCCCGACCGTATCAAACTGCCTCAACCGGAGCAGGTTTCTTTAAGTGATGTTTTAAACCAAAGCAATATTGACAGGGCACTTATCGAGCGACTTCCCGCTCCCATTCTTCTGGCCCTGGCCACCTGCTCGACAGACCCGCAGGATCTTACAAAACTTGCCGAGCTGAGCTGTGCAATTATTAAAGATGCTACTACCAATACTCCGACGGGGTTGCGTTATAGAAGGGATGGTTCCGGTGGCCTCAGGCCGGTCATTCATAATCACCCTCTTTTTGAGGCGGTGGCCAATAATCCGCACCTGCCGGATATGTATAAGATAGTGATGGTCATTCGTCCGGGTGCCCAGGGGGGCAGCGAAATTGTCGGGGAATGGCCGAGAGACAAAGACAGTCATGTCTTTGAATATCTGCGCCAGAACTCCTATATTCCAGGAGGCCACTATGCCGCCAATATGGCCGATGACGCCATCCGCTATTCCATTGACGCACTTGGTCCAGAGGATATCCGGGGACTAAGACATCTCTACTATCAGCGGAGTTATGTGCGACTGGCAGAAGATCTTGGCATTCAGCCACCAGTAAAAAGCCCACCAAGGGTACTGACCGAAGAAGAACTGGAAGCGCTAAGGCTCGCTGTTGTCGCAAAAGCTTCGGCTACGGGCATTGCTCCAGCGACGCTCTGGGGCTGGAATTTTGGTTTTGACTTTGCCCCCACCCTCTACCGACTCCATGCCTCACACCAGCAGATTCATCAACAATATGCCATGGTATCTGATCAGGTTGAAAGCTATCATCACGGCACCAGTCAAGCTGTCGGCCAGATATCCACCTACAGCTGCGGCGATCTTGTGGCTGCTCTGGTAGAGCGATATCAACTTGAAAACAACCAAGATTTTTTCGAAGATTATCGGCGGGCAATTATGACAAACCGCCGGATGGATGACCGTCAGGATTTGCCGTCCGATTTAGTGGTGTGGTGCGATAAAAGGGTTATGCTTTTCGTCCCCAAGGCGCAGACCTCACAATGGGAACTGCAACTCATGACCCTGCCGGCAGCAGACGGCCGACTGGCAGGGAATATTTTTGAATGTGACAGCCTGATGCGTCAGTCTCTCGATACCGGCATCCTTATGGCTCAGAAAGCACTGGCCGGTATCGGTGCAAAAATGGTCACCACCATTGAATATTCAAAAAGAATGAACGAGAAAAGTGCGCTCCACCAGCCCCTGCTCTATGCCTTTCTGCCCCGTTTACCGGAATCCCCAGGGGCCTTCAGTGAGGCTCAGTTGCGCTTTATCAACGGCCACTATCCTGAGGATTTTTGTTCAGTGTGCCGAAAGCAATTACAGTAGGAGCTCGTCCGAGAATGTCCTTTTGTTCACAATGCCTATTCTCGGAAAAGCTTCTAGCGGGGAAGCCCCCATCATTCCTGAATAATTACCGCGTTAAGACGTGACCGATAGATAACTTTCTGCAGGCCAAGCTGAGTTCGTGGATTGATTATTATCGGTCCGGCAATATTGGCGTTGAGGATAGGAGCCGATTTGCTACTATTTTCTTTTTTACTGAGCACCATAAAGATACCCAGTTCTTCGGCTTTTTCCGCCTGCAAAAGATCCCGCTCGTCATCGGTTAATTCCAGTTCGTAATTGAGCCCGTATTGTCCCGGATCGACAAGGGTAAAAGTTATACTGGGATCATCGCAGGATTCCAGCCAAAAGGCACTAATATCGTTTTCTTCCTTGTGATATACGATATAAGTAGTGTATTTTTCAAAACCTGGAATACCACGGGGGAAAGTCAATATTTTTTCTGAATCGATTTTCGGGTTGTTAACAACTGATCCATCATTCGTCATACGGTTCTCCTTGACCTGAAAGGTAAGTGTTATATTTTTATCAGCTTATCAGAAATCCACATCGACATTCAAGAAATTAACCCGAATGCTATTTATTACGGAGAAAATAATGGAAAATAATGGTTTTTTTGGCAAATGGGGTGGAGCATATATCCCGGAAATCCTGCACGATACTTTCGAACAACTTAAAATACATTTCAGGCAGGCAAAAGAAGACCCTAACTTCTGGCAGGAATACCTCGATATTATGTCTACCTATTCCTGTCGACCAACACCACTGACCTTTGCCGAAAACCTGACCAAACACTTTGGCGGCGCCAAGATTTATATCAAACGCGAAGACCTCAACCATACCGGAGCCCATAAAGCCAATAACGTCATGGGCCAGGGCTTGTTGGTTAAAAGAATGGGCAAAAAGCGGGTGATCGCCGAGACCGGTGCTGGTCAGCATGGCATGGCCACCGCAACCATGGCGGCAAAATTCGGCCTGGAATGCACCGTATACATGGGCGAGGTCGATGTACTGCGGCAGCGACCTAATGTCTTTTGGATGGAGAAAATGGGCGCGACCGTTATCCCCGTAAAAGACGGCTCCAGAACCTTAAAGGATGCCATCAACGAAGCGTTCAGAGATTGGGTCACCAACGTGGATACGACGCATTATGTGTTTGGCACGGCCTGCGGTCCGGCACCATTTCCGGAAATGGTTTCCTGGTTTCAGTCAATTATTGGCATCGAGGCTCAAAAACAAATTCTTGCCCAGCATGGTAAAGCACCGGCACGGGTCTACGCCTGTGTGGGCGGTGGCTCCAACGCCATGGGCATCTTCCAGGGTTTTCTTGATAACCCAGAGGTGGAACTTGTTGGCGTTGAGGCCGGAGGAAAAGGGATCAATACTGGCCACCATGCCTCAAGGCTCTGTGGCACCGATGCCAGCCCCGGTGTGGCCCAGGGCTACAAAACCATGTTCCTGCAAAACAAGGACGGCCAGATGAATGAGACTCATTCCGTGGCAGCCGGGCTCGACTATGTTGGGGTGAGTCCAATCCTTGCCGACCTGGCAGAGAAAAAGCTGGTTCGTTTTGAAGCCGCCACCGATGATGAGGTGATGCAGGCACTTGATCTGACCATGCGAATGGAAGGTATTATCCCGGCTCTTGAATCAAGCCATGCTTTTGTTCAGGCCTTTAAAGAAGCGCCTCTGCTTCGGCCAGATGACGCTCTTATCATTAATCAATCCGGCCGGGGCGACAAGGATATTTTCACCATTGCCCACGCCTTTGATGACCCTTCGTGGAAGGAATTCATCATTGCCCGGGGCAAAGAATACGACAAATAAAATATTCCGCTGCTTTTCACTTTTCATTCTTCAATTTTGTATTTATTGAAGACAAAATGGTGCAATTATAATGTTACTTGAAGAAATTCTACGAACCCGACTCGAAAAAAAGAAAATTCTGTTAATGACCCATATCGTTCTTGGCTACCCGTCCTTTTCGACCAACCGCGAGGTTATTGACCAGATGGTGGCAGGTGGTGTCGACTGCATTGAGATGCAGATTCCTTTTTCCGAACCGATGGCCGATGGGCCGGTCATCCTTAAAGCCAATCAGGACAGCCTGTCTCTTGGCACGACTGTCGCCGATTGCTTGGCCTTTGGCGCCGAAATCACCGCACGACATGACATCCCCTTTCTCTTTATGACCTACTACAATATTATCTTCAAATACGGAGAAGAACGGTTCTTTAAGGATTGCCTGAGTGCGGGGATTAAGGGACTGATTATTCCTGATCTGCCGCCGGAGATGGGCACGGAGTTTTTCCAGCTGGCAGAAAAATATCAGGTTGCGCCGATCCTTATCTTTGCCCCCACCTCAACAGATAGCCGAATGGCCGAACTGAACAAGGCCGCTACTGGCTTTATCTATTGCGCCGCCCGGCGGGGAGTGACCGGCTCAAAATCCGAATTCGATGACGATTTTGATTCCTATCTTGCCAGGTGTAGAGCGGCCACCACACTCCCCCTGGCGGTGGGTTTTGGTATCCGGAACAAAGACGATGTCGCAGCCATTACCGGTAAAGCCGACATGGCTGTTATCGGTTCCGAAACAATTCGTCTGGTCGATGAACAAGGTGCCAAAGCAGTTGGCCCGTTCATCAGCGGTTTACGTTAAATAACGTTGGAGATTCACCATGTCTGATACAAAAGATCTCAATGAAACCTTGGGCACCACAAAAATCCAATGGAATTTAAAAGATTTATACTCCGGAACAGATGATCCGTATATTTTGTCTGATATCGAATGGTGCGAAACCGAGGCGGTCAGGATCAAGGAAAGCCATTACGGCAAAATCGCTGAACTGAGTGCTGAAGCACTACTGACGCTGGTCAAAGAGCTTGAAAATTTGGATTGCACCCTCAGTAAACTTGGCACCTTTTCTTTTCTTAATTTTACCACCCAGATGGACAATGCCGATGCCGGAGCACTCGATCAGCGAGTTCATGAATTATTCAGTAAATGTGGCACAGAAACGGTGTTTTTTGAGCTGGAATGGAATCAGGTCGATCCGGCCCGGGCACTCAGCCTGCTCGACAACCCGACGCTCAGCCACTACCGTCACTATCTTGAGGCCCTCAGACGATATCGCCCACATCAACTCACCGAACCAGAAGAAAAATTACTCCTGGAAAAGGAAGCCGTTGGCCGAAATTCATGGACCACTTTATTTGACAAAGTCCTCAGTAATCTGAAATTTGGTCCAAAGAACCGAACAGAAGAAGAAGTCCTCACCGACCTCTATGACGCAGACCGTGAGGTCAGGAAAACTGCCGCGGCCGAGATGACTGCTGGCCTTCGTGATAACAATCATATTCTCACCCATATCTTCAACACCCTGGCCGCAGACAAAATGATCACCGACCGGCTTCGCCGACACTCCAGTTGGGTGAGTTCCATGAATCTGCACAACGAACTTCAGGATAAAACCGTCGATACCCTGATAGAATCCGTTACTTCCCGCTATGATCTGGTTAGTCGCTACTACCATGTCAAACAGCGACTGCTCGGAGTGGAAAGGTTAGAGGATTTTGACCGCTATGCCCCTCTCCCCTCGCTGCCAACAAAACAAATCGACTGGCAATCGTGCCGCGAGACCGTGCTTTCCTCTTTTGCCACATTTTCACCGAAAATGGCTGAAATTGCCGAAATGTTTTTTACTCGCAACTGGATTCATGCCCCGGTGGGAAAAGGAAAACGCGGCGGAGCCTTTGCCCACCCCTGCGTGCCTGAAGTGCATCCCTATGTGCTGGTAAATTATACCGGCAGCCTGCGGGACGTTTCCACCGTCGCCCATGAGCTTGGCCACGGTGTGCATCAGGTTCTTGCCTCAAGCCAGGGCCATTTCAACAGTGACACTCCCCTGCCCCTGGCCGAAACAGCCTCGGTATTTGCCGAATTGCTCGTTTTCAACAGTCAACTTGACCTACTTGAAGATGAGCAGGAGCGTCGCGCTTTTATCTGTCAGAAACTGGAGTCAATCTTCGCAACTGTCTTCAGACAGACCGCGATGAATCGCTTTGAGCAGTTGATGCATGAAGGAAGGCGTCAACATGGGGAGTTGAGCAGCGAGAAGCTCAGTGAATATTGGCTGACTACCCAGAGGGCAATGTTTGGCGACTCGGTGAATTTAAGTGATGATTACGCTGTCTGGTGGTCGTACATCCCCCACTTCCTGTCCACCCCCGGCTATGTCTACTCCTACGCCTTTGGCGAGCTGCTGGTCCTTGCTCTCTACGGAATATATCAACAGGAAGGGGCAGCCTTTGTGGAAAAATATTTAGAACTTCTCTCATCGGGCGGCTCACGTTCACCCTACGAAATACTCAAGCCTTTCAATATTGATTTGGACAGCCCCACCTTCTGGCTGACAGGCCTGAAGGTGATAGAGGAGATGCTCACCAAAGTCGAATGATGGCAATCAATGCTATCACTCGGTCTTCTTATTACGCCGCCAGTGAGGATGGGTAATGCCCAGCTTATTGATTTTATAATTAAGAGCTCTTGGACTGATTCCGAGCTTATTGGCGGCATTTTTCTGCACCCACAGACACTCTTCCAATATCCTTAGGATCAGTTCTTTTTCCTGCTCCGCCAGGGATTCACCATACTCAATTTTTTCTGTCGGGTAATCCTCACTCGGGAGTACTTTTTCATTATTAGCCGGTCGCTTACTGATCTTTCTGGGCAGAGCCAGGTTGTGTGAATGTATTACGGTGTTGTCTTCAAGAATGACCGCTCTTTCTATGGTATTCGCCAATTGCCTGATATTGCCAGGCCAATCATATTCCTGAATCAACCGTTTGGCATTTTCCGAAAACGTTGATATATCACTGTGCATCGAGGTACAACATTTCTTCAGCAACAAATCGGCGAGTGGCAGGATGCAATTCTTTCTTTCCCGCAATGAAGGGAGACAAATCGGTAGCACGTTGATCCGATAATAGAGATCTTCGCGGAACAAGCCAACCTCAACCTGATGCACCAAATCTTTATTGGTAGCGGCGATGATGCGCACATCACTATGGATGGTTTTATTGCCACCCACCCGTTCAAAAGATTTCTCCTCAAGCACTCTCAGCAATTTGGTCTGCAAACGCATATTCATCTCGCCTATCTCGTCGAGAAAAATAGTGCCGCCGCTGGCCTGTTCAAACCTGCCAATTCGTTGCTTATCGGCCCCGGTGAAAGAGCCCTTTTCATGTCCGAACAGCTCTGATTCCAGGAGATCTTCCGGGATATTGGCACAATTGATTTTAACAAAGGGTTTTTTGCGTCTCGGCGAGTTGAAATGTACCGTCCCGGACAAAAACGATTTCCCCGTGCCGGTATCTCCGGTGATCAATATCGTTGAGTCGGTTTTAGCAAAACGCGCCAGGCTTTTAAGGATATGCTTCATCTTGGGGCTGTAAGCGACAACATCCTTAAAGTCATAAACAACATCCTGCTTCCTGCGGTGATAGGCAATCTCGAATCTCTGGTCTCGCATTTCAAGGGCCCTGTCCACCGCGAAATTGATTCGTTCCCGAGAGATGGGGTGGATAAGAAAATCGCTTGCCCCTAAGTTCATCGCCTCAACGATTGTTTTCGCCTTTTCCGTCTGGCTGGTCATGATAATTGGCAGAAAAGGATCCTTGGAATGAACCTGATCAAGATGTATCATTGACTTGCCTTCAAGAGAGTCAGTATCAAGAAAAATCAGATCAAACTGACGGGCTTTAATCTCTGCTTGAAATTCTACTTCACTGGATATACAAGTCAAATCACATCTGTCATGGAGGGCAGATACTAAATTTTCCTTGGTTTTCTCAAAGGAGTCGGAAATCAGCACTTTATACATAATTTTAATTACAAGAAGGTTAAATAAATTTCGAAAACGTAACAGCTATTACTTATTTATATGTTTAATAGAGAGAAAAAGCAAATAAAAGGACTCTTCTTGTGGGATAGAACGTAAAAATAATGGATATCTTCAAATGATCTCGGCTAGCGACACCATCCAGAACCAGAATGCACAAGATGAATATTGGATGCGACAGGCATTGTTACAGGCACAAGAGGCTGGCGCCCACGGCGAAATTCCCGTGGGCGCAGTGCTGATTGATAAAAACGGCCTGCTTGCTGCTGCCGGCAATAGCCCTATTCGTCATCAGGACCCTACTGCCCATGCCGAAATTTTCGTTTTGAGGAACGCGGCCGAACAACTCCAAAACTACCGATTAGTCGGCACCACCCTGTATGTGACGCTGGAACCGTGTATAATGTGCATGGGGGCAATGATCCAGGCCCGGATTGGACGACTGGTCTACGGCGCCTTCGACCCTAAGACCGGCGCTGCGGGTTCTGTCTATTCCATAGGTAATGACGGCTATTTGAATCACAAAATCGACATCCGAAGTGGTGTCCTTGCAGCACAGTGCAGTGCCTTGCTCAAGGACTTCTTTAAAGCCAGGCGAAAAGAGAAAAAGCAAATTTCTTCTGAGTAGTATGAGCTTTTTTTTAAATAGTGGTTACTTTTTGATTGCTAAAAGGTCAGCCACGGTTTACATAGTACCTCACATTTTTGAGAGCAATTTGAGAAGGAGAGATGGCCGAGAGGCTTAAGGCGCACGCTTGGAAAGCGTGTGTACGCAAGTACCGTGAGTTCGAATCTCACTCTCTCCGCCACTCAATAAAAATACCATGAGTTCGACTTTGATAGCCGGGCCCTGCGCAACAAAGAATCACGAACTCCGCCAGGTCCGGAAGGAAGCAACGGCAGTGAATCTCTTTGTGTGTTGCAGGTAACCCGGCTATCATTTTTTTCACCGCTCCACCAGACATTTATCTTTACCAGCCCCGGTGTTGCATGTCTTATCTCGTTCTTGCCAGAAAAGCCCGGCCCCAAACCTTCAGTGAGGTTATTGGCCAGCGTCCGGTTGTCACTACTCTAAAAAACAGTATCGTCCGCAAGCGAATTGCCCATGCGATCCTTTTTTCCGGAGTTAGAGGCGTTGGCAAAACAACACTCGCCCGCATTATGGCCAAAGCCATAAACTGCCAGGCTGATCCTGTCGATCGCCCCTGCGACCAATGCCCATCATGTCGACAAATCGCCACAGGGGCATCGCTTGACCTCTACGAAATCGATGGTGCCTCCAATCGCGGCATCCAGGAAATACGAGAGCTCAAGGAAAAGATTCGCTTTCTGCCCACATCCTCACCATACAAGATCATCATTATCGACGAAGTGCACATGCTCACCACCGAGGCGTTCAACGCTCTGTTGAAGACCTTGGAAGAGCCACCAGCCCATGTCCATTTCATGTTTGCCACCACCGAGATTCATAAGATCCCCATCACCATCCTTTCCCGTTGTCAGCAATATGAACTGAAACGCATCTCGGCCAAAGAGTTATATGATCACTTTCTAAAACTTGTCAGCGCTGAAGGCTTTGAGATAGAGCCAGCAGCACTTTCTCTCATCGTCAGAGAGGCCGGTGGATCGGTTCGAGACGGTCTGAGCCTCCTGGACCAGATGTTTTCCTATGGTGAAACAAAAATTGTTTCAAAGGATGTCGTTGACGTCCTGGGCCTCGTCAGTCGTGATGTACTCCTGCGCCTCACCAAAGCACTGCTTGATGGCAGCAAAAACGAAGCATTTCTTGGCCTTGAAGAAGTTTTTGACTTTGGCATGGATCTCAAACGTTTTATTGAAGATCTCATGGATTATTTCCGAACACTTCTTCTCTGCAAAATCGAAGGATGTACGGAACTGATCGATCTACCCACTGAAGAACTGAGCCAATTCCAGAATCTCGCGGCTGATTACACCAGCGAGACCATACATTTAAAACTCTCATTACTTATGGCGATGGCCGAAGACCTCAAATTTTCCGCCCAGCCCCGCCTGACCCTTGAGACATCGTTTTTAAAGATCATCGAAGCAACGAATGTGGTCTCAGTAAGCTCACTCCTCAGTCACCTCGATGGTATCTTATCCTCACTCCCCCAAACGCCAACTCCTTTGCACGAGGTTTTACACGTTAAAGATCAGGCTCAGGTAAAAAAAAAAGCCGTCCCCTCAGTCCCTATAGTTAATAGTCCCGTCAATAGTCCCGAATTCACCGACCACCAGGAACAGCAGCAAGCCCCAAAACCAGTTACTCCCGAGAAAGACAGTGCACCCGCCAGCCCAGCGGCCCTTGCAGCTAAAGAGATATCATCGCCTAAAAATGATGACGCACTGACCGAATCAAAGCCGCCTGCAATCCACCCCCACGAAAAAGATGTCCGCAAAGACTGGCTGGATTTTATCAATTATGTCAAAGACCGTAAGCTGTGGATGTCTCAGGATCTGCACCGTGCTGACAGCGTCAAGCAAGACGTCCAGGGAGAAATACGGCTCATCTACAGCGACTCGGCAAACTGTTCATTACTTCGCCAAAAAGAAAATCATCAATTACTCACAGAATTCGCGTTGGATTTTTTTCAAAAGCCATTAAAGATTAAATTCATTCTGCCGGAAATCGACGAAACGCAGGATGTAAATGGAGACGATTCCCCTCACAAGAAAAGGCAACAGTTGGCCAACGACCCGTTGGTAATAATGGCAACAGAAGTTTTTAACGGCCAGGTTGGAGATATCCGAGTTGGGCCAAGAAGCAGATAATTTTAATTTTAGGAAAAAAGATGGATCTTAGTAATATCATGCAGCAAGCAAAGGCCATGCAGGGAAAAATGGCCAAAATCCAGGAAAATCTCGCCAAAAAGACCATTACCGGCAGCGCTGGTGGCGGAATGGTTCTGGTGAGTGTCAATGGTCAAGGAGATATTCTATCAATTGCCATTGAAAAAGCAGTCATTGATCCCAATGAAACAGAGATGCTCCAGGACCTCATCGTGGCAGCGACCAACGACGCTATACGAAAGGCCAAAGAATTGAGCAAGCAAGAATTAGGTCAGCTCACAGGCGGGCTCAATATTCCCGGCCTTACAAATTTTATGCAGCCGTAAGCATCCCATGCAGGTCATCCCTCCAGCGCTTGAAAAGCTCATCGACCAGCTTGCCCGTCTTCCTGGTATCGGTAAAATAACGGCGACCCGTCTTGCATTGACGATTCTACGAAAACCGCCAACTCTTGCCCGGGAACTGGCTGTAGCTCTCAATGAATTGCATGGTTCCATCCGGCTCTGTTCATGTTGTTTTTCGTTTTCCGAAAACGACCCCTGTGCGATTTGTGGCGACTCCCGTCGGCAGTCGGAGATTATCTGCGTTGTGGAACAATCCGCCGATCTAATGGCTATCGAGAAAACCAACAGCTTTCGAGGCCATTATCATATTCTCCATGGGGTGATATCCCCCATGGACGGCATAGGCCCCGACGAAATAAAGATTCGGGAATTAACAGCCAGGGTACGAAACGGTACAATAAAAGAAGTGATTATTGCCACCAGCTCTACAGTCCCCGGTGAAGTCACGGCTTCTTATTTAATCGATATCCTGCAGAACGAGCCAATCCAGCTTACCCGCCTGGCTTGCGGCATTCCCATGGGAATGGATATAAAATATGCCGATAAATATACTCTGGCTAAAGCAATTGAAACCCGATCTTCCACACGCTAGGATCTGTTAATGACTCCAGCAGAATATAATTTTATGGAAAACCAGTTCCGCCGCTAAATTCATTGCTAAAAAAACTCGATTAGAATTTCTAAGGCAGCAAAAAGGTGTTGCGCACTGAATTCAATCATGTTAATAAATGGCTCTTGCCAAGCCTGGGAGGAGTTCTGTAGACGTTTCAAACATTTTCGAGGCTAATTATTGATATGCAGGCGCGTAGCTCAGTGGGAGAGCGCCACCTTGACGTGGTGGATGTCGTCGGTTCAATCCCGTCCGCGCCTACCAAAGATAAAAGGCTAAAGTGAGAACATCTTCTTTTAAGGTGTTAATTCTTTAGCCTTTATTTTTATATTGAAGACTTTCATGACTGATATAACCGTATCCCTTATTGATGGAGAATCCGTTACAGTACCTGTAGGTAGCAGTGTTCAGGATGCTCTGACCGCCCTGCTCTCTAACAAACAGCGCAAGATCACCGTGGCGGCTAAAATCGGCGACGATATTGCTGACTTTACCACAATCTTGTCCGCGGATACGATTCTTTCTCCAATACAGATTGGATCGGACGAAGCTCTAGATATCCTGCGTCACAGTACTTCCCATATCATGGCATTGGCCGTAAGAGACGTTTTTGGAAAAGACGTCAAAGTAGCCATTGGCCCGTCTATAGAAAACGGATTTTACTATGACTTTTTAAGAGACGAGACTTTTAATCCTGAAGATTTCGAAAAAATTGAAGCGAGAATGACCGAGCTGGTTCGTGAAGCTCTGCCATTTACGCGGACTGAATTACCAAGTGCTGATGCGATAAAGAAATTTAGCGACGAGCAGGAAAAATATAAGGTTGAATTGATTCAGGATCTTGATACCGATACTGTCTCATTTTACCAAGTTGGTGAATTTACTGATCTCTGTCGTGGTCCACATCTGCCAAACACGTCTTTCATAAAGGCATTTAAATTGTTGCGTGTCGCCGGAGCCTACTGGCGTGGTGATGAGAAAAGAGATGTGTTGCAACGCATTTACGGCACGGCATTTTATGATAAAAAAGATCTTAAGAAGCACCTCAATGCTTTAGAAGAGGCCAAGAAAAGAGATCATCGTAAACTTGGCAAAGAGCTTGAACTTTTTACTATTGCCGACGAAATCGGTCCTGGTCTCATTCTTTGGCAACCAAAGGGTGCACAGCTTCGACGGCTTATTGAAGATTTCTGGAAGGATGAACATTATCGGCATGATTATGAACTGCTCTACACTCCGCACATAGCCAGACAGGATTTGTGGAAAACTTCAGGTCATCTTGATTTCTATAGTGAAAACATGTACTCCTCAATGGAAATTGATGAGGTACAGTACCAGCTAAAACCGATGAATTGCCCGTTCCATATCGGTATTTATAACACGCTGAAGAGAAGCTACAAAGAACTGCCAATACGCTGGTGCGAACTGGGAACAGTGTATCGATACGAAAGAACCGGTGCCCTGCACGGCCTGCTTCGGGTTCGTGGATTTACCCAGGACGATGCACATATATTCTGTCGTCCCGACCAGTTGGAAGATGAGATTTTCAATATTCTTGATCTTAACCTGCATATTCTCAAATCCTTTGGTTTTGACGAGTATGACATTTATCTGTCAACCCGGCCCGAAAAATACGTTGGCAGTGACACCAACTGGGAAAGAGCGACAGGTGCCTTGAAGAGTGCCCTTGACAAGAAGGGTCTCGGCTATATGATCGATCCAGGTGAAGGCGTCTTCTATGGCCCTAAGATTGATATTAAAATTAAAGATCAACTGGGCAGATCTTGGCAGTGTTCAACAATTCAGGTAGATTTTAATCTTCCTGAACGATTTAAAATGGGCTATACAGGTGCCGATAACACTGAACATCAGCCTATCATGATCCACCGGGCGCTCATGGGCTCTCTTGAGCGTTTCATCGGAGTTTTGATTGAACATTATGCCGGCGCATTTCCCATTTGGTTTGCACCTGTGCAAGCACGAATTATGAACATCACCGACGACCAGGCGGACTACGGCGAAATCGTATACAAAGAATTACGCAAAGCCGGGGTTAGAGTTGAAAGAGATTTACGCAACGAGAAGCTGAATTATAAAATTAGAGAAGCTCAAGTTGCTAAAATCCCATACATGCTTATTATCGGTGACAAAGAAAAGGCTGACAATACAGTCACTGTACGTCTTCGCAATGGTGAAAATTTGTCGCCTATGACCGTCCCTGAATTTGCTAAATTGATTGCTGATGAGGTTCGGGAAGGTCGCGGATATTAATTTTGGATAAAAATGTTGCCCGCTACTGTATAAGGTTTGACATACGTTCGGGTTATAACACAATATTAAGCTCGTAGAATCGGGGAGGTAAAGTTATTAACAGAAGAGGAAAAGTAGGTCCGGTACAACGTGATGATAAAGCATTATTAAACGATGCTATCCGCTTTCCTAACGTCAGACTTATAGGTGACGATGGAGAGCAATTGGGTGTTGTTTCAACAGAAGAAGCAAAAAACATTGCGTACGATGCAGGTCTTGACCTGGTTGTTGTCTCTGAAAATGCCGACCCACCTGTATGTCGGGTGATGAATTACGATAAATTCCGCTACGAGCAGAAGAAAAAATCACAAGAAGCAAAGAAAAAACAGACGATTGTAGAAACAAAAGAGATCAAATTTCGTCCCAAAACAGACGAACATGATCTCAATTTTAAAATTAATCATATTAAAAAGTTTCTCGCCGCTAAAAATAAAGTTAAATTGACCATGCGGTTTCGTGGACGTGAGATAGTCTATTGTGAGACAATAGGTGTCGATGCCATGAATAAAGTTGCGGAAGCATTGGCCGACGATGCTATAATCCTCCAGCCACCACGGATGGAAGGTCGCCAACTGGTCATGTTTGTTGGTCCGAAAGTTTAAGTTCGTTGTTAGAGCGCCTTTGAGCTCTATTTTATATAAAAACAATTGCTGGAGAATGATCTATTCTTTCTCCAGCTGTTATTTTGAAACTACCTTCAAGAGCAAAATATATTGAGGTGTAAAGGAGTTTTGTCATGCCGAAGATGAAAACCAACAGAGGCGCTGCAAAGCGTTTCAAATTGACTGGAAGCGGAAAAATCAAACGTAACAAAGCCTTTTCCAGCCATATTCTTACCAAGAAATCAACCAAACGTAAACGTGGTCTACGTCAATCTGAGATTGTCGATTCTGCTAATTACAAAAGCATTAAGCGGATTTTGCCGTACATGTAAATTGTAAGACTGCTTTTTACTAAGATTTACATAAACGCTCTTGTATAGACTGTATTAAGAACCTGCTGCAATTTGACGGCAGGAATAGAAGGAGTTAAGAGATGCCACGCGTAACACGAGGTTTTAAAGCCCGTAGAAGAAGAAATAAAGTCCTGAAGCTTGCTAAAGGATTCAGAGGTGGTCGATCACGTCTTTATAAGACAGCGACTGAGGCGGTTGATCGTGCATTAGTATATGCCTATCGCGATAGACGCACCAAGAAAAGAGATTTCCGTCGTCTCTGGATCGCCAGAATCAACGCCGGCGCTCGTATGAATGACATGAGTTACAGTAAATTGATGGGTGGCTTGAAAAAAGCCAATATTGACCTTGATCGCAAAGTGCTTTCCAACCTTGCGATACTCGACGCAGATGCCTTCAGCAGAGTGGTTCAGATAGCCAAAGAAGCGAACGCATAGCAGGTCGACCCTTCATTTTTTTTCTGCATGCCGGTTTTGGTTTATTATGACCAATAACCGGCATGTTGTTTCTTTGAGCACCTAACTTTCACATTCAACATGGAACACGAGTTACAGAGCTTAGAAAACGAGGCTAGAGAGTGCTTGCGAGGACTGAACGATAAAAACCTCCTTGAAGAATTTCGCATCCGCTATCTTGGACGAAAAGGTAAATTCAGCACTATTATGCGCCAACTCGGTACAGTGGCTGAAGCGGATAGACCGAGATTGGGCCAGCTGGCGAATACTGTCAAGTCAGAAATAGAAAAGCTGTTTGAGGACAAACAAAGCGCCATAAATGATTCCACTGGCGGCAACTGTTCTCATTTGGGCCCGGATCTGACCTTACCAGGCCGATGCCCCGCCCCGGGAAGATTGCATCCTGTCACCCAGGTAATGCTGGAGACCTGTGCAATTTTTGAGAATCTTGGATTCTCCGTCGCTGAAGGGCCCGATGTTGAAGTTGATTACTACAACTTTGAAGCGCTCAACATTCCCGCCCATCATCCTGCACGGGATATGCATGACACCTTTTATGTCAGTGATTCGGTTCTTCTTCGTACTCACACTTCGCCAATGCAGGCGCGTATCATGGAAACCCAGCAGCCACCGCTCAGGGTTATCGCTCCAGGGAAAGTGTATCGCTGTGATTCCGACATTACCCATACACCGATGTTCCATCAGGTTGAAGGCTTTCTCGTTGATAAAAATGTCTCATTTGCCGACCTCAAAGGTGTTTTGACCGTCTTTACCCAAAAGATGTTTAAAAAAGACTTGCCGCTTCGCTTTCGACCTTCCTACTTTCCCTTCACTGAACCCAGTGCAGAAGTTGATATTGCCTGCGTGATGTGCGATGGAGCCGGTTGTAGAGTTTGTAAAAAAACCGGCTGGCTCGAAATACTCGGCTCGGGGATGATCGATCCAGAAGTGTTCAAAATGGTTGGATATGACCCCGAAGTCTATAGCGGCTTTGCCTTTGGCCTTGGGATCGAAAGAATAGCCATGCTCAAATATGGCATAGACGATATTCGACTTTTTTATGAAAACGATCAACGTTTTCTGTCACAGTTCTAGGGCCTAGAAATTTTCCCCTTTACGGGGATCCGTCAGTCTCACTACAATTTAGAATACTGCCATGAAGTTTACTCTTAACTGGTTGCAAAACTATTTAGATATTCAGAGCTTATCTTCCGAACAGCTCTCTGATCATCTTACTATGCTGGGTCTTGAAGTTGATGCAATGATGCCAATGTATGAGGAGCTCGCTGCTTTGAAGACCGGCCTTGTTACATCCGCCGTGAAGCACCCGGATGCCGACAAACTTACTGTTTGCCAGGTTCAGATTGGTGATGAAAGTCACCAGATCGTCTGCGGTGCCCCGAATGTACGGCAGGACTTGGCTGTGGTTGTCGCGCTTCCCGGCACCACCCTTCCCGGCAATTTCAAAATCGGCAAATCAAAAATCCGTGGCGTTGAATCCTTCGGTATGATTTGCTCAGAAAGGGAATTGGGCCTGAGTGCCGAGCATGATGGTATTATGGAACTTCCGGCTGAAACCGAGCATGGAAAGGCATTCATCGAAGAACGAGGTCTAAAGGATATTTTTGTCGAAGTTGATCTCACGCCTAATCGTGCCGATTGTACATCCGTCATTGGAATCGCCAGAGAACTTTCCGGAGTTGTCCGAAAGCCCCTTTGTGTGCCGGTACAGGATGCAGCTATAGACAACCCAAGCAGTGAATTTTCCGTTGCCATCGAAGCTCCTGAACTCTGTCCTCGCTACGCCGCTCGACTCATCAAGAATGTGAAAATTGGACCATCTCCCTGGTGGCTGAGAAAACTTCTGCTGAGTGTTGGTCTCAGGCCAATTAATAATGTCGTTGATATTACTAATTTTGTCATGCTCGAATACGGCCAACCTTTGCACGCCTTCGATTTTGATACCCTCGCCGAGAAGAAAATAGTTGTTCGCACACCACGGCAAACCGAGATGACTTTTGCCACCCTTGATGATCTTGAGCGCCAACTTGACAATGAAATGCTCATGATTTGTGATGGTGAAAAACCCATTGCAATTGCCGGTATCATGGGTGGTCAAAACTCTGAAGTTACCAACACAACCACCAATATACTGCTCGAGAGCGCCTGCTTTAATCCGATATCCGTTCGAAAAACTGCTCGAAAACTCAATCTGGCAACTGACGCATCCTATCGATTCGAACGCGGTGTCGATCCAGATGGCACTATCAATGCTCTTAATCGCGCCGTCGAACTTATTTGCGAATTGTCAGGCGGGCTGGCTGCAAATGATGGCATCGACTGCTACCCTGGCAAAAGAGAGCTCCCAAGCTTAAACTTAAGCGTGAGCAGAACTAACGAGCTTCTTGGTATAAATCTCAATGCTGAAGAGATATCTGATCTTTTGCAGTCAATCCAGATCAGCTGTCGCATAGAAGATGCCAACAATCTGACGGTTATTCCGCCATCATTTCGGATCGATATCGAAAGAGAGGCCGACCTCGTTGAAGAGGTTGCCAGACTCTACGGTTACAATAATATCCCGGCCACGCTCCCAAACGTCAAGCTCAGTTACCCTGAGCAGGATGGTAATCGCCTCAGACGGCTTGGTCTTGCCGAACGCCTCACCACTCTCGGTTACTCAGAAGCTATCAACTACAGCTTTATCTCTGATAAGCATATAGAGATGATGAATATTTCAACAACAGATGAGCGATTCGAGACAGTACGACTCCTCAATCCCTTGAGTGAAGATCAAGCTGTCATGCGCACAATGTTGTTACCGGGATTGCTCGACAACGTTAGAAGAAATATCAATCACCAAAAAGGAGCAATCAAGCTCTTCGAAATAGGGAAGGTCTTTACGCCAGCTGGCTCCAATGTCCAACCAAAAGAGCGAATAATGCTGACCGGCGTCCTCTCCGGTAATCGATATGGCGAGAGCCCGTTTTTGCATTTCAAACAAGAGCCGGTTGACATTTTCGATGCTAAAGGTTGCGTGGAGTTCATTCTCAAAGAAATGAAACTAGACCACACGATTGGTGATAATGGTGTCCGCTTTGCCATCCCGGAAAAGGGAGAGAATGAACCCTTTGCAGAAAATGGATATTCGCTGAACATTATGTGTGGACTGGTGAAACTTGGCTCCATTGGCAAGATTGCCGGAGAAGTGCTTCGACGTTTTTCTGTCAAACATGATGTATATTATTTTGATCTGGAATATGATAAAATCTGCGAGCAGAAGACTGTTATTAAGCAATTTGCTCCTTTGCCCATATTCCCGTCGGTGAAAAGAGATATCGCCCTGGTTGTTTCTGACAATGTATCGGCCGGTGAACTCCTTGCCAAGGTTAGAAATTGCCCGGATAAACTTATTGAAAGCTGTGATATTTTCGATATATTTCAAGGATCAAAAATTCCAGAGGGGCATAAAAGTGTCGCTCTGACTATCACCTATAGATCTCAAACAAAAACGCTTACGGAAAAAAATGTGGAAAAATCCCATTCTAAAATAGTACGTTTGCTTACCGATGAATTTGGAGGGACGTTCCGCAATGCTTGACACCAATATTAATAATCTTACCAGAAAAGAGCTTACCGAGACCTTAGCAAACCAATTGGGTTTCTCGCAGAGCAACTGTGCACTTCTCGTAGACAGCTTCTTAGACAACATGAAAGGATCAATGATGTCTGGTGAGTCTATCAAACTTGTTCACTTTGGCACTTTTACGATAAGAGACAAATCTCCGAGAAAAGGTAGAAATCCAAGAACCGGTCAGACCATCACTATCAAGAGGCGGCAGGCGGTAAGTTTCAGGCCCAGTAAAAAGCTTAGAGAGCAGGTGAACAGCTAGCGAGAAGGTTTATCTGACCCCCAGGTGTAGAGATGAGGCTGGCATGATGAGAACAACAATACCAGACAAGCTCTATTTCAAAATTGGCGAAGTGGCAAAAATGGCCGAAGTACCGACCCATGTTTTGCGCTACTGGGAATCAGAATTTTCCGGTATCAGCCCTAAAAGGGCCAACTCCAAACAACGACTTTACACCAGAGCTGATGTTGAACTGATCCTCAACATAAAGGTACTGTTGCACGAGCAGGGATATACCATAGCAGGTGCCAGAAAATTACTCGAAAGCAATGAAACACCTGAGCAATTATCGAATAACACCAAACCCGATATTGCCAAGGTAGCGAATACCCTGCAAACCATCAAACAGGAGCTCAAAGAGCTGCAAGACCTTCTTGCCAGCAAAAAAGATTAATTATACCTAGCTGATATTGTTGACAGCATTTTCAACAAATGGTAGATACACTGCACGTGTCGGGATGTAGCGCAGTTTGGTAGCGCACTTGTCTGGGGGACAAGGGGTCGGAGGTTCAAATCCTCTCATCCCGACCATCAATTTCAAAGACTTTGAGCGTGGGATTTTAGTCCTTTTTAAAATTATGGGTGCAATAAACATGCAGGGTACATCTATATTTGCTTTATTAATCATTACCCACTGGTAAATCCCCCGCCCTACTCTTTTCCCTCTATTTTCCTGAGGTTTTCTGGCCCACGGAGATAAGAAATTACCACGCCACTCAGGGCAACCATTACACCGCCGTACATTGCTGTATGGAATGCCGTCATGAAAACCGACTCCATATTCGGCTGATAAACTTTCAGGGGAATACCGTTGTTTAACCCTTGAAATGTACCATTGAAAACTGCACCGCTCACCGCCACACCTAATACCATTCCCATATTTCTTGCCATTGCCACTGTGGCACTGGCGATCCCCCTCCGGTGGGGCGGGACACTGCTCATGGCTGTGGCACTATTGGGTGGGATAAAAACAGCCATACCGATACCGGCCAAGGCCAGCCGCCATACGATATCTGGCACGGAAGCCTCTGCAGGCAGCAAGGTCAACATATACATAGAGGTGGCTATAATACCGGTCCCACAGGTACAAAGCAGCCGGGAACCAATACGATCTGACAAAGTTCCGGAGATGGGTGAGACGACGAAAAGAAAAACGAAAAGAGTGGCCATCAGATAACCGGCGTGATCTATGGCAAAGCCTCCAGGTCCTACAAGGTAGAACGGCATCAGAAAAACCAGACTGAAGAGGCTGGCAAAGAGGATGATCGCCGCCAATATCGGCAGAGTGAAAAGACGAATGCGGAAAAGTTCGCTATCCAGGATTGGATGGACCGCCATCCGCTCTATGAGGACCAGACCAATGAGACTTGTCACGAAGAGCCCGATAAGCAGCAAAATCCGAGGAGAGAAATACCCCCATTCATAGGCGTGGGTAATCACCAGCAAAAGCGAACCCAGGCACAGGGCAAGGACGATTGCGCCAAACCAGTCAAAGGTTTCTTGCCGCACGGTATCCGCCTGACTGCCTTTAAGCATGGAATGGACCAGAACAGCGGTAATCAGACCGATGGGAATATTAATCAGAAATATGACACGCCACGAGAAATAATGGAGCAGCAATCCGCCGATAACAGGACCGGAGGTCAAACCAAAGGCCACCACTGAACCAATAAAGCCCAGCGCCCGGCCTCGCTCCGCTGGTGGAAAGGCATCAACAATCAAAGCCGGGGTACAGGCCATGATCATGGCCGCCCCAAATCCCTGAGCAAAACGAAAACCAATCAACCAGAAGATATCGGTGGCCAGGCCACAGAACATCGAGCCGACAGAAAAGGCCACCAGCCCCAGGCTATAAATCCGCCGACGGCCATGGATATCGCTCAAGCGGCCGAAGCTGAGGATCAACGAGGTTATCACCAGCAGATAGATCATCACAACCCACTGCACCAAGGCAACCGACACCTGCATCTCCTCCATGATGGTCGGCACCGCGATATTGACGATGGAGCCGTCCAGGGTGGCCATAAATATACCTATGGCCACCAGAAGAAATACCTGCCAACGGCCGGGCGTCTTGCCTGTTGGCGGGATTGACACTTTATTAGAATATTGCATCATTTTCACACATCGATCAGTTCTGGCTGACCATAAAATATTATTCTTTTGCCAGGTTTTCGCAGCAGTTAATGTGCCTAATACACCAAACCATGGAATGCTTCTTAACCAGATTATTGCATGACTTTACTGAATTCAACATCCTTCTAACGGACCTGATAATTTATGCAAACTGATGATTAGATCTTGTACTACAGGAAAGTGAATATTCACTACTTGATCCAACCCATAGGTTTTTATTGTCATTTTTGTTTATTCACCTACAATTTGGTACCTTTTCTTTCCTACAAATATGTAGGCCTCTCTTTTTCGCGTTTTCAGGAACCGCTTATTTTCTTATAAAATTCAAACACATCCTTAGATATTACAGTTTGGCATACTTCGTGCTTATTCTCTCCGTAATCGTACTCGAAACAAAAGTTTTGAAAACTTTAATACGCTGTTAATTTGCTAATCTACAAAGGAGATAGTCATGTCCAAGAAAGAGGTCGAAAGATTTTTAGTTGCTGGAGGAGAAGACAAATTGTTGCGCCTGAAATATGACAAAATCGGAGCCATGCCCAAATTTGTAGCCAGTGCTGTTGAAGATGGCTTTGATTTCACCGAAGATGATCTGAAGCTCGTCTTGCGTGAGTCAGGTGATTCCTTCGAAACTTCCGGAAATCCCCCAAAACGTGATATCTGGTGGTTCTAAGAGCAGCATAACTCCCCATTCGGATTACTAACCACCCCTAAAAGGGGTGGGCTAAACCCCTCGATCTTGCCCTCTCGGTAAAGTACTACCTTTCAAAAAAACAGGTAATCGGGAGCCAGTTTCTTCTGTATCCTGCGTCTTAAAAAAAGACCCCAGAATACCAGCTCATCTCTGCTGCAATTTCACGTCTTATGCCGTACCACCTGAACTCTTGGCTAAGCCGTTCTCAAAAATAACATGGCCGGAGTGATGCTCGGAACGGCATAAGGATTCGTAACGAAATGGGTGAAGATGGCCATGTTATTTCGTAACGACTCCTAAAGCGGAAAGAAAATCTTCCCAACCTATCAGGTGAAAGATGTTTATATTGGTGATCATACAAAGGACACTCACTTTAACTTTAACGAGAAAGGGAGACAATATGAAGATCTTTATTACTGGTGGACTCGGCTTTGTCGGTCGCCATCTGTCGTCTGTACTGCTAAAAGATGGTCATCAGGTCACGGCTGTCGGCCGCAGCCCCAATCCATCTGCGATGATCGAGCATCCATCTTTTGACTACCTGGCCGCGGATACGACAAAACCGGGCGACTGGCAAACAGGGGTAGCTAACCACGATATTGTTATTAATCTGGCCGGCAAATCTATTTTCACTTATTGGACCAAAAAAGTTAAACAGCAGCTTTATGACAGCCGCATTCTAACCACCCGTAACGTAGTGGACAGCCTGGCAGGGGCTGGTGATACTCTTTTTCTCAGCGCCTCGGCCATCGGCTACTATGGTGAACGTGGCGAAGATGTGCTCTGTGAAGATGAACCACCGGGCAACGATTTCCTGGCCAAGGTCAGTAAAAACTGGGAGGAGGAAGCCCTCAAGGCCCAATCAGATCACATCCGGGTGGTGCTGATGCGGTTCGGTATTGTCTTGGCCCACGGAGGCGGTGCCATGGCTTCAATGATCCCGGCATTTAAACTGTTTCTCGGAGGAAGACTGGGGAGCGGTCAACAATGGTTTCCATGGATTCACTTAGAAGACTTGATAGCGGCTTTCCAATTCACCATCAACCATCCAGAGATTAGCGGGCCGGTCAACTGGTGTGCCCCCAACCCGACACGCAATAGAGATCTGACCCAAACCCTGGCCCGCAAACTCAATCGGCCGGTCATGCTGCCAACACCTGCCTTTGTCATTAAAACAGCACTTGGAGAATTCGGCGAGGCCCTGATCTGCAGTCAACGGGCCCGCCCTGCTGTGCTGCAAAATGCCGGTTTCCACTTCCAATACGATGAAATCGGCAAGGCACTTGATGAGATTATCGCCTAGGAGCCTGTCAGATTATGCCCTTTTTCCCCATCTCTTCGTTATTTTGAAATAATCAATGCTCGCAATATCAATTATATGGCTGTGCTTGATTTTTTCAAAATGCCTTAATCTGAGAAAAAATTGCTATAATCCGACAGACTCCTCGCTTAAAGCTATCCACCCAAAGCGGGTGTACAGGAAGGGTCGATCATAATGAAGACAAAGCTTATTAATTTATGGATCTCCTTGAGAGCGAGCTTCTGGTTCGTCCCGGCGCTGATGGTAATAACGGCGACTGTAATGGCCTTCGGTATTGTCACCATTGACAAAGCCTTAGGCCTTGTCAATTTCCGTTTTTATGCTTTCACCTATTCTATTAGCCCTGAAGGCGCGCGATCCATCTTAGCAACCATTGCCGGTTCCATGATGACAGTTGCCGGCGTTTCCTTTTCTATTACCATCGTTGTTCTTAACCTGGCCTCATCTCAATTTGGTCCACGTCTGCTCCGGAATTTCATGGAGGACAGAAGTACCCAGTTTGTTCTCGGCACCTTCGTCTCCAGTTTTATTTACTGCCTGTTTGTTCTTCGCTCAATAGAAACCACTCAAACCGATATATTCGTTCCAAATTTATCAGTCATTTTCGCGATTCTTCTCGCCTTATTCGATGTTGGTGTATTGATTTATTTCATTCATCATATTTCCACTTCTATTCAGGCTGAGGAGGTTGTAGCTGAGATCAGTAGAGAGCTTGAAGAAAATATTCATCGTATCTTTCCCGATCAACTGAATTATGAAACCAGAGATAAAAGGAGACGACAGGCGCAACTGCCACAGGAAAAGAAATCGCATCATTATGTCCATCATATTACCTCTGACCGCAGTGGGTACTTGCAGGCGGTGGACACCGATGGACTCTTTAAAGTGGCCAAAAATAATGATTATTTCATCCGGTTGCAATTGCGACCGGGGCAACTGGTCGTGGCCGGCAGCACTCTTGCTGTTGTTACCAGTGAGGAAATTTTTGATGTGAACCTCACAACTTCGATCATCGATGCGTTTATTGTTGGTACCCAGCGTACTCCGGCGCAGGATGTGGAGTACTCAATTCACCAGCTTGTCGAAGTCGCCATCCGGGCCCTCTCACCTGGCATTAATGATCCGTTTACCGCAATTTCCTGCATTAATCAGCTGGGCGTAGCCCTTAACATCCTTGGCCAAAGAGTATTTCCTTCACCCTATTATTTTGACGATCACGACAACCTGCGCCTGCAAATAAAGCCTCTGACGTACACCGGTATGCTCAATGCCTCATTTGATCAAATTCGACAGTATGGCAGAACGAGTGTTGCCGTGACCATACGCCTCCTGGAAATCTTGACAATTCTCACCGCCCAAACCCGTTGTTCAGAACAGCGCCTGGCGATACATCGCCAGGCCGACATGATCCTGCGTGGGAGCCAGGGTGCCCTGCCTGAGAAAAACGATAGAGAAGATGTTCAACAGCGACACGAATTGCTGCTGCACGCTTTGAATAACTTTGACGATGATTTGTCCGGCGATGGCGCTGAAAGCTGAACAAATCAAATTGCGATAAGTATCTTGAGGGAGTAGCTTATTATCGTTGACTTAATAGGGGTTTGTTTCCTATCATCAATCTCATTAAAGACGATGTCACAGAATAAGGAGGCAAGAAAAAACAGCCCCCTGGCAAATCTCCCGGTAGAGCACAAGCCGCAGGATCGTGACACTCGGCGCTTTTCTGCATCTCATATTCCATGGATGCAGCACCCTTCCTCAAACAAGCAACAATTAGCTATGCCCCTATGATCCACACAGCCTATACATTAAATCCTGGATTCATTGAAGAATTATCGAGACGAATCCATCTGCTGATTGAATCGACTCTGCCAACTACAATCATAGGCAGCCTCTTCCAGAATATTTCTTTAATTCCCTCGCCACAATTTATTTCGGAAATCATCGACGCTGCGGTATGGACAAGCTTTGCCACAGACGAAGGAAATTCTGTAACCATATCAATCATTCTCAGTCCAGCAGAAGACTCATTCGACACATTCATCTTCGACAACCCTATCAGCTTTGATGTCAACAACCTCGTAAAATTAGGTGCGGCGCTTGAAAATCCACGGGCTGATATTTCCGTCTGGCCGAACGAAGACAATAAATTAGCAGTCTGGGGGTTTAGAACACGCTCTGTCAACACCCTGCTCCCCAACCTGTGCGTTGAAGCCATGGCGCCAGGGAGTGTGCTGATAACGTTTGGAGGAAAAAGCCTTGCCGCACTGTCTGGCAATCAGGCCTTTTTTACCGATCATTCTTCCTTGATGAAAACAATAATCCCCAAGCTATCATCACCAAAAGACAAACAGAGCGACAGGATACTGTATTTAATGCGTTATATGTCGCTCCTAAACACCGCCAGGCAGATGCGTGCGCATGGCAGAGGAGGAACCCTGCTGGTGGTGCCCGAAGACGGCGAATGGCAGCGTTCAATTGATACCCCTGTCCCCTACACCGGTGGGGCAATCTTTCTTGAAAGTGATTACGATGTTACCAAAAAACCTTCCTTAGTCACCACGGTTAAAAATTTCTTCGGTGCATCATCCCAGAATAAAACAGCAGCGGAAAGGGAGAATCTCGAACGCCTGGGACGCCAGTTGGATCAGCAGTGCAAACACATCGGCAGACTGACTGCCGTAGATGGCGCGCTGGTCATGTCTTTTGACCGATTTGTCTATTGCTTTGGCGCAAAAATAACTCCTGCCCAGAACCAGCCTCCGCCGGCAAACATCCGGGTATATCAACCGGTGGAAGGAGACAACGGCACAACGGTGAACCTCATGGACCTGGGAGGAACCAGACACCAGTCAGCGGCTCATTTTGCCAATGCGCAACCCGGTGCAGTGGCCATTGTTGTCTCTCAAGACGGCCACGTCTCCTTTATCTCCTCCAATCTTGCGACCAACGACCTCATAGTTATTCAACAGGCCGAACTGGCTGTTATCCCCGATGGGCTGGGCGCAGCTCTATGGAGTTACTCCCTCTTTGCCGAAATGGATCTGCTGTGAAAAAATGCACTGTACAGCAAGAGAGGTCGAAAAAGGTTTGTTAAACCTGAAACTGATTGCTTCTGATACGTCATTGGATTATAAATTTATTTCTTGTTCCGAGCAGATGGAGCAAGCTCTCTCGAATGAAAAATTTCTCTTGCCCGTTGTAGCGGCTATTTTTACTCTAACGAGGTAATAAATTTTACTTTTTAGAGTTCGGTAGTTACGTTTTGTATTCTTCAGAATGCTGATAACTTTTGATCTTGACGACACTTTGATTTGCTGGCAAGAGGAGATTCCAATAGAATCTATCCAAAAGCCATGGTATTTCTGGTGGCTTAGGCCTGAGCCTCTGCGTAAAGGAACAGTCGATATTTTCCAAAAACTGAGGGCTGCAGGATGGGAAATAGGCATCTATACGACATCGCATCGAAGCCCAAGATCTATCAGGAGGTTGTTCAGGCTGCATGGTCTGGAACTGGATTCGATCACCAACCAGGACGACCATGAAAAAATTATCCGTCACCTGAAAAAGAAGCGAAAGCCATCCAAACTGCCAAGCAGTGTAGGCAGTTGCCTTCATGTGGATAATTCTGAGGGAGTCCTCATGGAAGGTCGGAAGTTCCATTTCCGGACGATAGTCATTGACCCCCTTGACGAGAACTGGACTAGCAAAGTCTGGCAGGAAGCAAAGCGGGTTGCAAAAATGGTTGAGTCAAAACAAAAATGAAGATCAGGCCTTTTTCTGGCTCAAAGAGCCTTTGATCTTGACTATAAAGTCCGGATTCGCCTGGCTTTCCAGAAATTTCGAGAAATTTTTCTTTATTTTCGGAAGCTTGTAAATTTTCCCAACCATATCTTTGTTGGTCTGCTTGGCCAGTGAGGCTGGATCAAAATATCCCTTGGCATTGTCCACTGTCAGTACGAAAGGGGGTTTGCCGTGGTGTGCCAGAATATGACTGATCAGGAGGGCTCCGGTTCGATTATTTCCTTCAATAAATAACTGCGGCCTGCTGACAAGCATGACATAAATTCCTGCTGCCTGCCGCCAGGGGGTGTCGCCTTTATGTTTCTTTGACCATTCCCTGATATGGCTGATGCTGAATTTTTCCTGCTGATAAAACCGGTCGGTCGTGGCCTTTATATGTTCCGCATAATCTTTTCTATTGGCAATATCCGGCCCACACAAAATGATATGGTTCATTTCGAGCAGGTGATTGAGTTCGTATCGGTCAAGCGGACTGATGCCGTGTTCCAAAAGGGTATTAAGATAGCTGTAGCCGGCAATCATATTGCTGACGATGGCGTCTCCCATCTTTTCCCGGCGCATTTGAAGCGTGTCGTTGATTTTATCGAAATGCTTCTGCACATTTCGCAATGTCCATTCGATTTCTTCTATGTTTAGACGATACCTCTCAGTCATTTTCAGAGTATTGGTGTATAAAAAAGGTTCACTGGAGTCCACGAATTGGAGATTTCTATGTTGAACATTTCAGAAAAAGACCAGAATGGATCATAAAAGCCAACGGTTAGCAACAATCATTGGCTGGTTCTGCTTTAGTACCTTAGAAATTCACTTCATGTTTTTTATGAATGAATTGCGTGAAGGTACTTATCCCCGCAAAGCATAGGGACTAAAAAGAGTCCCGCCTTATTTCCCGTTTACCGGAGTTAGATTCTGTATTATTGAACGGTTTTCAGTGCGGCTCTGGCCGCTATGCACGACGACACTACCACACCAATAACAATAAATTGCAGCAGAACAGTCAACAGTATCTTGCTTTTCATGCCGTAAGCCTCCGATTCAGGAGAAATCACCGTGAAGATAATCTTTTGTTAATTGTTCTTTAGGGTCCTCAAAAAGCTCCTGAGTTGGTCCCATTTCCACGAGATAACCCGTTCTACCGCCATGGGAAATATCCACGGCAAAAAAAGCGGTCTCGTCGGCGACCCGTTGAGCCTGCTGCATGTTGTGGGTGACAATTGCCAGGGTAAATCGATCCTTGAGCCCGATCATAAGTTCCTCGATCTGCCTGGTGGCAATGGGGTCGAGGGCCGAGCAGGGCTCGTCCATGAGAAGCACCTGAGGCTCTGTTGCTATGGCTCTGGCGATACAGAGACGCTGCTGTTGTCCGCCTGACAGTGACAGCCCGTTATTTTTTAATTTATTTTTAACCTCGTCCCAGAGCGCGGCTCCACGCAGAGCCTTTTCCACCTTTTCTTCCATGTTACCCTTGAACCTGTTCAGGCGGAGTCCAAAAGCAACATTTTCAAATATTGACATGGAGAATGGATTTGGCTGCTGGAAGACCATGCCGATATTGCGTCGCACGGATACCGAATCAACCTTCTTGTCATAAATATCCATGCCGTGAAAATTGACATGGCCGTGGAAGTGAAATCCCCTGATAAGGTCGTTCATCCGATTGATGCTTTTCAGCACCGTGCTTTTACCGCAGCCGGAAGGTCCAATAAATCCGGTAACCTTATTCTTACGAATAGGTACATAACTGTCTCTGACCGCTAAAAAATCGGTGTAATAAATTTTTTCGGCGCGGCAGTCAAGAATGACATCATCGGGCAAGTCTGCCCCGGTATCAGCAGCGATTGCAACGTTGGTATTTTCTGTAGCATGTAACAGCATGGATTCCTCTCCATAAATTGGTTATTTTTGGGTGCGTCGACCAATGGCTCGACTTATTAAATTTAAGACGAAAACCAATAACACCAAAACGAGAGATGCAGCCCAGGCTAACTCGATCTGGTTTTCAAACGGCATGCCTGAATAGTTATAAATGAGCACGGCAAGCGAGGCGGTGGGTTCATTTGCATGCAGCCAATAATCGCTAAAAAGAGCGGTAAAAAGCAATGGAGCCGTTTCTCCGGCGGCACGGGCGACGGCAAGGACGACACCGGTAATGATACTCGGCAGGGCCACTGGAAGTATGACTTTGACTAAAGACTGAGACGGGGTACAGCCCATACCAAAGGCCGCTTCTTTCATGGGGTTAGGTACCATCTTGATTGCTTCTTCAGCAGTCAACATGATGACCGGGATCATCAACAGGGACAAAGCCAGGCCACCAGCCCATGCAGAATAGGTGCCCATGACAAGCACTACTGCGGCGTAAGCAAATACACCAGCCAGAATAGACGGTAGGCCGGTCATCGTTTTAGCGCAAAAGCGGGCCGTCTGGGCCACTTTGCTGTGGGGTCCGAGTTCAGCCATGTAAATAGCTGCAAAAACACCAAATGGTACGGCGATCAGAGAAGCGACGCCAACCATAAAGAGGGTTCCTAAAATGGCATTGCCAAAACCACCTCCGGTGTCAAATGCCGTTGGCGGAAGAGCGTAGAAGATCTCCATATTGAGCCGTTTGCCTCCCCGGTAGAGCAGCATGATGAGAACCGAAAAAAGCGGAACACAGGCAGTTATGGCGGCGATAACGGTTATGGTACTCAGAACAATTGACTTGAGAGCCCGGGGTTCAAATGGCTGTTTTTCAAGCCGAGGCAGTTGTAATTCATGGACAGTCGATGGTGCATTACTCATCTTTTTCCTCCTGTTCCGGTACTGGCGATAATTGCAGAGCCGGCGATATTAACCATCAGAGTAATCAGAAGAAGGATGCAGGCTGCATACATGAGAACCGAAGTTTCGTGTCTTGCAGCTTCCGGGAAGTTCAGGGCGAGCAACGACGCCAGGGTATTGGCTGGAGCGAAGACCGACAGGCTGATCTGGTTGGAATTACCCACCAGCATGGCAAGTGCCATGGTCTCACCAAGGGCACGACCGAAGCCGAGAACCAGGGCGCCGAAAATACCGCCGGATGCGGTTGGTATCATGACCTTCAAAATTGCTTCCCAGCGGGTAGTTCCCATACCGAAGGCGGCTTCCTTGGTTTTGTGGGGAATTGCCCGTAATGCATCTTGCGAGATAGCAGCGACGGTCGGCAGTATCATAATCGACAGAACAAGGGCCGCCGGAAACATTCCCGGACCACTCAAACTTGTTGAGAAAAAAGGGACCCAGGACAAGGTATCATGAAGGAAATCGGCCCAGGGCCTTATCAGCGGGATCAACACATAAATACCCCAAAGGCCGTAAACAACGCTCGGGATGGCAGCGAGCAGTTCAATAATGGATTTCAACACCGCTTCAATCCGGTATGGAAGGAAATCCTGGGTGAGAAAAATGGCGATGGTAATACCGAAAAAGCCACCGACAAAGAGGGCAAGAAGGGAGCTGTAGAGCGTACCCCATATTTCCGGCAGGATGCCAAATTCTCCGGCGTTAACATCCCAGGTGGTGGAGGTAAGGAATTTCAGGCCATACTCATTCATGGCGGGAAGGGCCTGACCGCCAATTTTGATTACAATGAGAGCCAGCAGGAGTATGGTGGCCCAGGTAAATGCGAAAGTTAAACCCCTGAAGCCTTTGTCAAAATTTATATCGCCTCGGGAAGGCGGTTGAGATAAAGACTGGTTGTCACCGAAGTCGTTATTTGTAGTGCTTGGCATGTCTTTTGATCTCCATCATGTAAGAAGGGCACTCCCTACTGCGAGTGCCCCACATATCCGGACTGGATTCAGTAATTACTGAATGTTGGCCGAGGCTGCACGAACCTTCTCGACAACATTTGCCGGAAGAGGAATGTAGCCAGCTCGATCAGCGATCTTCTGACCCTCATCCAGGCAGTAGGTTACCATCTTCCGTAGCGCCTCTGCTTTCTTGGCATCGTCATATTTTTTGTAGAAAATCATCCAGGTGTAGGTGGCGATTGGATAAGATTCGGCACCTGCTGGGTCGGACAGCCAAACAATCATGTTCTCCGGAATAACCGCGTTGGCAAGAGCTGCCTGACCACCCTCAAGTCCCGGTGCAACAAATTTGCCGTCTTTGTTCTGCAGACTGGCCATGGAAAGTTTCGCCATGCGGGCAAAACCATACTCAACGTAACCAATGGCACCCGGAGTCTGCTTGATGGTTGCGGTAACGCCATCGTTTTTCGGCGATTTGACCATTTTTGCCTCATTCGGCCAGTTGACGGTTTTTCCGGTACCAACACTGGATTCGAAATCAGGGGAAATCGCACAGAGATGTTTGGTGAAAACAAAATTCGTCCCTGAGCTGTCAGCGCGGGTGACAACCGTGATCTCCTCATCCGGCAGGGTAACTCCAGGATTGGCCTTGGCTATTGCCGGATCATTCCATTTTTTGATTTTGCCTAGAAAAATAGCTGGATACACGTCACGTGGAAGGTTCAGTTTCTCAACGCCATCGAGATTATAAGCAAGAGTGATCTCACCTGCTGTCATCGGCAGAAGCTGCACACCTTCCTTGACGGTGGCAATCTCTTTGTCATTCATTGCGGCGTCACTGGCAGCAAAATCGACAACATGATTCTGAAAATCTTTAATACCGGCACCGGATCCTTTGGACTGGTAATTTATCTGAATGTCTTTATTGGCATTGCTGAAATCTTTAAACCAGATCGAGTAGATTGGGGCAGGAAAACTGGCACCCGAACCTGCTATTCTGGTTTCAGCATGTGCTGAGGGCACTAAGGCAACTGCTGCGATCATACCAAATGCTGCAAATCTCATTAAACTGCTCACTTTCATCTGTTTGTCTCCTTATAATTTTTGTTTTTTTGATTTGTGAAAATTCACAATTGGGGAAAATACAGGTTCTACATGATTAAATTGATAAGATTGTGTTAGAAAACCGTTAGGGACCTTCGAGTGGGGGGAGGATTGCAACAACGAAGCAGCGGAAGAGTTTTTACAACGCCATCATGACTGATTTAACCATCTTGCCAAAATCCTTATCTTTTTGGTAATAAACGGCCCTTCTCCATACTAAAAAACACTTTAATTTGACCTTTCTTCTAATATCCGTACACTCCAAAGAGAAGCGCCAACTTTGAGGATCCTGCGTATTGTTCAAAATCCTCTTTTCAAAAAAACAATTATTCCATAAAAGGAGGGGAACATTGAGGATGGTTATAAAAAAAATAGTGGCCGGTTGTATCGCTCTAACCTTTATGTCAGTGACAAGCCCACTGCTGGCTTGCACAACAACGATAGCAGGTAAAGATGCTACAGAGGATGGTTCGGTCTGCGTTACCCACTCAGATGACGGTTTTGGAGATCCTCGAGTGGTCTATATTCCGGCAAAAGACCACGCCCCAGGAACAATGCGAGCTGTTTACTATTCAGACTCGGCACTCGGATATGAAGCACGCTTCAGCACTGCTCCGTCTCTGCGCTTTAACATCGACTCACGAAGCCCCTACTACAAAGCAACTGATGGCACCCCACCGACCCTGCCGTTAGGATATATCCCGGAAGTCGCCCACACCTATGCATATTTTGATGCGAATTACGGCATCATGAATGAACATCAACTCGTTATGGGCGAATGTACCGATAAGGCGAAGATTGATCCACAGCCGGAATCTGGAAAGCGTATTTTCTATTCAGCGGAACTTTCCCGTGTTGCATTGGAGAGAACCAAAACAGCACGGGAAGCCATCACGCTCATGGGCAATCTTATTGCTCAATATGGCTACTACGGAACAGGGGAAACATTGTTGGTCGGTGATCCAAAGGAAGCATGGGTCATGGAAATGTGTGGATATGATGAGAATGGAACGGATGGCGTATGGGTGGCTAAGAGGGTGCAGGATGACCAGTTTTTCGTTGCCGCCAACCAATTTCGCATCCGTGAAGTTATTAAAAATTCAAACGACATGATGTTTTCATCCAACATTTTCGAGGTGGCTGAGAAAAAAGGCTGGTGGAAACCAGAAGATGGCGCCCTTGATTTCACAAAAGTCTATGGTGATGGTGAATTTCATCATCCCTACTATTCTCTTCGCAGGGTATGGCGTGCGCAATCCCTGGTGGCTCCGTCTCTCAATCTTTCAGCATGGGCCAAAGGACCATTCACAACACTCTATCCTTTTGCCATAAAACCCGACAACAAACTTGCCGTGCAAGATCTTATGCGTATCCATCGGGATAATTACGAGGGCACCGAATTCGATATGACCAAAGGCATGGCGGCCGGTCCGTTCGGTAATGCCAATCGTTACGAGGGAGGGGCAGAATCCACCATGGCAGATGAAAAAGGCCCTGGAGTAACAGGTGCCTTTGAGAGGCCTATTAACATTTATCGTTGTGCTTACGCGTATGTTCTGCAAGCAAGAGAAAATCTCCCTGCCCCCATCGGCGGAGTAATGTGGCTCGCCTACGACCGGCCGACCTCAAGCGTAATGGTGCCTTTTTATGCCGGTGCCGGGAATCTTCCGGACAGCGTACAACGCGCAAATGCCTTGACCTATGATCGGGAAAGCTTGTGGATGGCGATCAACTACGTCGCCAACTACGCCACCATGAAATACAGCTATATGATCAAGGATATACAGGAAAAAAGTCAAAAATTTGAGGCAGACTTTTTTGGTAAACAGGCAGAGCTGGAGACCGAAGCGTTGACGCTGTGGAAAAAAGGAGACAAGGCAGGTGCCAGAGCTCTCCTCACCACATATTCTGAAAACGCAACCAGTGATGTTTTGTCGACTTGGTGGAAACTCTCGGAGTCTCTCTACCTCAGCTATAATGACGGTTACTATAATGATGAAAAAGAAATTGCTCAGCCACTTTTTTATCCTAAATGGTGGTTGAAATCAGTCGGATACGAACAGGGCCCACTGGAGTACAGGCAATAGGCGTACGCTCTACTCCGGTGATTTTTTCAAAATGCCTTAATCTGAGAAAAAATTGCTATAATCCGACAGACTTCTAGGAAAACCGATCAAATAAGTTTGCTTTTTTCATCGGAACCCATTAGTAATGCTTCATTCCGATTGGGGTGTTCTGCAATAGCAGGGCTGAGATTATACCCATTGAACCTGATACAGCTCATACTGTCGCAGGAAATTCGGAGATCGCTTTTTCCCGCCGGATTTTTTTTCTCCTGCACCATCAAAGCCATCCCCGCCTCCTTTTGACAGTTGCCAGTATCGTGAACTACTGCATGTAAAACAGGAGATTGTCCATGAAAACCTGCGTACCCACTGCCAATTCCCCCATCGCCAAAAAAGGGAAGAATCAAGTTACAAGAAAACTCTGGGAGCAAATCAGAGAAATGGGGCCGGCGTGGATCATTAGCGCCGTTGCCTGTGGACCGGCGACCCTGGCCAGTGTCGCTATTGCCGGCTCGACCTACGGCTATAAAATGCTCTGGGTGGTGATCTTAAGTGCGGTCTTCGGTTCCACCGCGCAGTATCTTGCAGCCAGGGTGGGAATCCTGGAAGGATTGGGCATTATCGCCGCCACTGAGAAACATTTGGGTAAGCGCTGGGCATGGGTCCTCACTGTCGATGCCCTTCTGGCAACCTGGCTCGCGGCGATGGTACTGATGAACGCGCTTTCAGGGATCACCTCTCTCATCACAGGCCTTGACACCCCGTATTGGGGCCTGATGTACGGAATTCTGATTGCCGTATTCCTGGTGCGTAAGGGATACCGAAAATTTGAAACCATCTGCAAACTCCTGGTGTTTTTCGTGGTGGCTTGTTTTGTGGCGACGCTGTTTATGGCTGACCTCTCGGCATCAGGCATACTTGGGGGGCTCCTGCCCAATCTTCCGGGTGGGATCGACGCGGCTCTGATGATGGCGGCTATAATGGGTGGTGCGGTTCATATCACCATTATTGGAATGCACACCTACAATACCAATGCCAGAGGATGGAATGTGAAAGACCTGCCCCTGGCACGTTTCGACACCTTCTCTTCCATGGGCCTGGCCTTCGGCCTCTACAGTGTGGCCATCTTTCTGGTGGCAGCAGCAGTGCTCCACCCCAACGGGATCTCCGTGAAAAAGGCAACGGACGCGGCCCTGGCCCTCCAGCCCCTCCTGGGCGACAGTGCCATGAAAATTTTTATGGTCGGTCTTTGGAGCGCCACGCTGTCCACCCTTGCCCCCACCTTTATGGCCGGGGCCTATTTTTTCTCAGACAAGATGGGCTGGGAGTTGGATGTTAAAGATAAACGTTTTGCTGCAGCAGTATTTGCGGGATGCCTGGTGAGCATGCTCGGTCCTTTCGTCAAGGGCAGCTTTTTCTTACTGCTCCCATTGATGCTGGCCTTGGGCCTTACCGGCACCCCCCTCATTATCGGAATCATTCTTTATCTCCTGAACAGGTCGGATGGCAGGCTGCGAAATTCATTGCTCCTGAATTGCATGGGAGGTCTCACGTTTCTGGTTACCTCATTTCTGGCCATACGGTTTGTCCTCACAAAGTTCGGAATCATGTGATAACCAATTGCGGCAACCTATATATCCAGCTACAACACCCCTTTAGAAATCGTCAGCAGGGTCATTCGAGGGGCCGAAACGCTCTGCGGGTAATTTTACCGATTATCATGTTAAAATATGATAAGCTTCTCACAATCATCGAAACGATCAATCAGACGATTGTTTGCCAAAAATGGACCGCAAAGTCCAAACGGATGATACGCAAATACAGGTAATAGGACTCTATTCGAACTTCAAACATCTATACTGTACCAGTCTGCAAGGAACACAATAATGAGTAAGGATACATCCTGGGGAAACGAAACCAAAAACAACTGTTTCCAACTGAGTACTGGCATTACTGTTAGGTAACATAAAGAAACAACGAGAAGCACAATATACCCAAATAGACTATACAGAGGATATTTGACTTGAATTTTGCGTTTACGGTCATCTGCTGGATTGAGACATGGCTCTCCGGAAGATGACTTCCTTTTGAGGGCCATAGGGTGAAGTTCGATCCGATCTTCTGCATTACAAAATCCGGCAACAGTCGAAGCAAACGATGGGGCAATAATGTTGGGGAAATAGCTATCTGTATGAGCCGGGACTCCACTTTAGTGTTGCGGGACCAGATTTTTCACAACATAATAAGTATTTGGAAGAAAGAAGATTGTGGACTATCCCGATTTGTTTTTTAACTCTCAAAACCATCAATAGAGCGACATGGAAAAATCTTACGTCCCGCGCATGCATTCGGCAGAACATATACTCAATCAGGCAATGGTCAGAGAATTTGACTGTGGACGTTGCTTCAGTGCCCACGTCAACAAAAAGAAATCCAAGTGTGATTACCGCTTCGATAGAGCTCTGACCGATGACGAAGTGAAAAAAGTGGAAGCTGCGGTCAATAAAGCTATTTCAGCGAACCTGAATGTGACTGAAGAGACGGTTTCCCTGGCGGAGGCTGATCGGAAATTCAACCTCATTCGTCTGCCAGATGGAGTGGAAACCGTTCGGATAGTGCATATCGGCGACTTTGACTCCTGTCCCTGCATCGGCGAACATGTGGACAATACATCAGAAATCGGCCAGTTTTGTATTATTTCTCAAAATTTCGATGATGGAGTTCTTCGTATACGCTACAAACTCGTCGATCCAGCATAGCGGAGTAAAATTGAGCCGATCCGAAGAAACCTCTACACCGTATTTCTACCAAAAGATTCAATTTTCTACTGGTTAGCAGGCCATGGTGCCGCAGCCGGACAGCTTCAATCCAAAACCGTTCGCCTGCGCCTCAATCGCAGTTACGATAAAGAAACAGTAGAATATACTACCAACACACTCCTCTTTTATATCTATTGAGTACGCCATCCACCATTCTTAAAATTTGAAGGTACATAAAACTATGAGCCTTAAAAAAAAGGATGGGTCAATGGAAAAAATAAACCTGGCATCAATCGAATTTTCAATTCAATGGCAAAGTTATTATGCTGTTCACAGAGACAGGCATTTTGTTGATAGAGTAGATTTCTGGCGTGATATTTTCCCGGGAAACCTCAAAAAACACCTGGAACAGCTCCAACCTGGCCAAAGTTACCAGGAAGATTTCAGTGCTGGAATATTGGTCGAGCCTTTTGATCAGCAGCGACTCAAGACATTTAAGGCCAGTCAATTCAAAAACAATAACCAAGAAACTATCATCCCTCAAACTGGTAAATTTTATCCTCAGGGCTGGGCATGGAGAGCATTGCAATGTTTTCCGCAAAACACCATTCCTTTCAGGGTAGTAGACAGAGACAATGAACTTGTTGTCGCGGACACCAACCACCCACTTTCCCGTTATCCGCTGACTCTCGAGGCGAGAATAATTGAAAAACAGCAATCCACCAAGGAGCGTGGCGGCGGATGTAACGATATTGCATCAATTGTAACAGGAGACGGCCCGGGGATGCAAATCCCCTACCAATGGGCCGCAAAAGACGGCTATACGCCCTACCCTTTCCATAGATTAAATGACGACGATTTTACATTTTACCAAACCGCCAGAATGGTCAATCACCTCGACGACACGGCAATAGAACAAATCAAATCAATCTACGCCAGGTTACTTTCTCCAAGCAATAAAATCCTCGATTTAATGAGCAGCTGGACCTCCCACCTGCCAAGTTCCTTTGAGAACTGTCAGATCACAGGTTTGGGTCTCAACGAAGAAGAGCTGAGGGCGAACCGGCAATTAACCAGGACGATGGTACACGACCTGAACCAAGTCCCTCTCCTCCCTTTTCCAGACAATTCATTTGACGCAGTTATCTGTACAGCATCAATCGAATATCTGACCCGGCCTTTAGAGATCTTGGCTGAAATTGCCAGGGTCACCATCCCTGGCGGTATATTTATCACGACCTTTTCAGACAGATGGTTTCCCGGAAAAGAGATTCAACCCTGGGCTGATTTACACCGGTTTGAGCGATTGGGACTGATTCTGGACTATTACTTAAAAACCGGCAAATTTGAGCATATACACACAGAGTCCATGCTCGGACTGCCCAGACCATTCACGGATAAACATATTACCAAGACACGTCTCTCCGATCCAATATTTGCAGTCTGGGCCAACATCAAATGGCCGTGAAAATCGCTGGCTAAAATAGCATTTGATAGCGCTCCTGCCAAATATGCTTACTATAGTCCTCATAACATTTTCATGTACTACCATGACAAACTCTCTTCTTTTCATTCACTGGAGACAATTATGAAGGCGAACCTTTTGTGCGGCAAAAACACTATCATTCTGGATCTGCCGGATACAGTCCAACTTATAGAGAACAAACCCGCCAAACCGCTTGCCGATCCTGAAGCTGCTGTCCGTGACGCCCTGCTCCACCCTATTGGCGCCCCACCACTCAAAACCATAGCACAGGGCCGGAAAAACGCCTGCATTGTCATCTCTGATATTACCAGGCCGGTGCCCAATACAATTATTCTCCCGCCAATTCTGCAAACCCTGGCGGAGAGTGGCATTGCCGCGGAGGATATCACCATCCTGATTGCCACCGGCATGCATCGGCCCAATCTCGGTGACGAACTTGAATCCATGGTGGGGAAAGAGATCATGGACAACTACAAGATCGTCAATCACTACTGCCAGAAGGCCGACGAATATAGAGAAATTGCAAGAATCGAGGAGGCCCCCATTGAGGTCAACACCCACTATCTGGATGCTGATCTGAAGATTCTTACCGGCCTGATCGAACCACATTTCTATGCCGGTTTTTCCGGCAGCCGAAAATCCATTCTGCCGGGAATCTCCAGTTTTGAGACAATGAAGTTCATGCATTCCTTCAAGGTCATTGACCAGTTGCAGCAGGCGAACTGCCGACTTGAGAACAATATCTTTGATAAGTACGCTATGGAGGTGACAGAGATCGCTGGCGTAGATTTCATCCTCAATGTGGTGATCAACCAGGAGCGTCAGCTGGCGGGAGTTTTCGCCGGGCATTATGATCTTGCCCACCGGGAAGGATGCAAACTGGTCTCAAACCATGCGGTGGCAACACTTGACGAAGAGGTAGACCTGGTCATTACCTCTGCTGGCGGCTACCCACTCGACGCAACCTTTTATCAGGTTTCAAAATGTTTGATTGCGGCCAGGGATATCCTCAAGAAAAATGGCACTATCCTCGTCACCTGCGGCTGTGAAGAAGGTCTGGGCAGTGAGGAGTTCTGCACAATTATGCGATCTAACCCCACCCCAGCCGATTTTAACAACCATCATGGAAATCCTGACAATTTTGTCATCGATCAGTGGTGTGCCCAGAATATTTATCAGGCGCTGGCCCATGCAGGAAAAATTTATATTTATTCACCCGGACTTAGCCAAGAGGATGTTGATCGTTTTCAGGGGATTAAAATTCTCGACTGTCAAGAGACGGTGAACGAATTGCTCAAAAATCATGGCAAAGTTGCAGTGATCCCCGATGGACCTTATGTTGTGGGGAAGATCGCTGGTAACAATTAGACGCATTGTGTTACGATAGAAATGTCCTGGGCATTTGTCCTTCGGCCTCATAACATAATTGCCCACATAATATGCCTTCATACACGTTTTCTTGACGACATACTCATGCAATAGCTTAAGCTATTTGCAGCAAGGTGCTTCCCCAGGCCTACTTCCCGTTTGCCGGGGTTAGAATCTCAACTACATAGGATCATACAGGATCATATAGGACAATCAATGCAAAAGCTTACCCCCGCTGGAATGAACCTCGTCAGTGACATTTCCAATCGCTACCACTTAAGTAACGATGCAGTTATCCACATGCTGGTAGCCGTTAATAATGGCGGCGGTGGCATGGCCCAATTTAATTGCCCAGAGTTGGGCGGATCCGGCCAATGGATGCGTGGCGGCATGACCATGGTCGGCGATATGTTTAATCACGGACTGAAGATGACCGTCGATAATCTCTGCTCAGAACTTTCCAGAGCACTCGCCACTATGCAGATCTTTCCCACCATACCGGCGGGAACTCCCGGCAGCAACCAATGGTGGCCAAGTGAGTGCGGCAGTCCGTTTAGCAGTGGTGCCCAAAATAACACCCGCTACGCTATTTTTCCTGGGAAATTGGCAGTGGAACAGAACGGACAAGTGACGGTTTATGATACCTTGAACCATAACATTGGCGGCGTCAGTCAGCAGCAGGGAGGCAATGCCTCGCTGACCTTTTCCAGCCAATTTGGCACGGTGTCTGTCAATCAACTGCCCATTATTTCCGGCCCAGGTTCCGGCGCACAAACTAATTTTGCTCAACCTACGGTAAACGAGCCAATAAACAGCCAACCCAGAAACAGCCAACAAATGGCCGACAAACCCATGGCCAATAGCGCATCTGGAACAAATAACAATCAAACGCTAAACAATAATTCTTCAAATCCATCAAAAAATGATATAATTAATCTCATTGAACAGTTGGCAAAATTGCGAGACGCCGGCGCTATTACCGAGCAGGATTTTAACGCTAAGAAGGTAGAGTTACTGGCCCGTATTTAGGTGTTTTCATCCTGAAGCGGGCCTTTTATCCTAACTTTCAGGTGGTCTCGAATCTTAGAATACAATGCCACGTTTCAGGTTAAAAATCAGCTAGAACGACTCCTGCTCCTTTCTCATACATCTTCTCTTTAAAACGTGAGGTGTTGATGTCGCAAGATCAAACCAATCCCGATCAAATTAAAATAACGATTCCCGCCAGGATGTCGTTTGTACATATTGCCACCGAGACGGCCAGACAGTACGCGGTAATGGTCGGTTTCTCCGAGGATGATATTTATAAAATTCTGTTATCCCTGGAAGAAACAATTGGCAATATTATTTATAACGGCTTTGCGGAATGGGAACTTGCACCATCCTTCGATATCTGTTTTTCCATCAGCGATCCCTATGGCATCCTTATCAGAATTGAGGACAAGGGCATGCCATTTGACCCTTCAAAAGTGCTCCATGATGATACGAATCAGGCGCTGGCAGATATGCCGGTTTCAGGTTTCGGCCTGAAACTGGTGCGGGGCATGATGGACAGCATTGAATTCCGGAATATGGGAAGAGATGGCAAGGCAAGCCTGTTGATCAAATATTGTTCGGCACCTGCTCATAACCATGAACCCACCAGCCATTTTTCCGACAGTAGCAAAAAAAGCACCGATGCTTCACAAGTCCCGATAGAATTCACAGTCCGTCGATTGAAGCGGGAGGAGGCTATTGAAGTTTGCCGCTGTGCGTACAAATCTCACGGCTACACATTTTTCGATGATATTATATACTATCCCGAAAAAATCTGGGATTTGAATGAGAAAGATCTTATGATCTCCGCCGTCGCCGTCACACGCCGCAATGAATTTATGGGTCACGGAGCCCTGATGATTTCTGAGCCCGGTGCGCGAATTGGTGAAGCGACTTTTACTCTTGTTGAGGAAAAATTTCGCCGACATAACGCCCTGGCCCAGATAACGGCGTTCCTCATCAAAACGGCCGGGGAAAAGAATTTGGCCGGCATTTACTGCTATGCCGTAGCAGTCCACGTAATAGCCCAGAAGGTGGCTGTAAATGCGGGTTGCCATGCCCTGGCTGTTTTGCTGGCCACAGCCCCCAGGACCTGGGTATTCAAAGGCATCTCCGAGAATCTGACAGAAAGAGTCAGCGATGTACTCTTCTATCGATATGTTCATCGTCCGCAACCGCGCCGGATCTATTCGCCGACGCGTCATGCTCAGATCATCCGTCAACTCTACTCAACGCTTGGCGTATCACATACTATTGAAGAAGCGTCAGGTGGCGTGGCTGAAAAGCTTGAAGAAAAATCCGTTATCAACACGAAAATTGCCGAGGTGGCGGACTGTGCCGAAATCTGGATATTCCGTGCCGGAGCTGACATCGACAGGCAATTGAGCAAAGCCCTGCGCCAACTCTGCACAGGCGGGATCGCTTCGGTCGCGCTGTTTGTAAGTATGGAAGACCAAACCGCACAGCGATATACGGAAACATTTGAAGGCATGGGATTCTTTTTTGCCGGAATTCTTCCGGAAACGGTCATCGGCGACGCTCTGATCCTGCAATATCTCAACAACATCGACTTCGACTATACATCGGTCAATATTCTGCCTGGCGAAACGGAGAGCATCCTCAACTACATTCGCGCCAGTGATCCGAATTTGGCGAATACGTTTGATGAATTGACGCCACCGGCGCCGGCGCCTGTTTCATAAACCTTTTCGCACTGACCGAAAAGACTTACGGCATTTTGCGGTTTAGTGCATCGGCCTAGTCGCCAGCACAATGCTGAGGGTGCTATTTTCTATCTTGCTTTCCAGCGATGACTGCATCTCGGCAATAACCCGGCTGACCTCTCCCATGCGCTGCTCGGCGTCAAACTCCAGAAAGATATCGATAAAAATTCTTCCACCCGCCCGTCGTGATCGAACGCCGTGCAACTGGGTATAGGCATCGAAAAAAGAAACCAGTTCGCGGGTAATAATAAGCTGATAGCTTTCGTCAAGCGTCTTGTCGATCAGATCGAACAGTGATGTCTTAATCAATCCGAAAAACGTGTAAATGACATAGCCACACATTAGAATCGAGACGATGGGGTCAATATAAGCCGACCATGAATATTTCTTCAGGATGACCATAAGCAGAAGAGTCAATAGAATACCCGAGGCGATGAGGGCGTTCGACATAGGAACCCGCCATTGAATCTCCGTGATCGGCGAGGGAATGACTTTGTGGATCTTGTAATTTCGAACCCAGAGATAACCAAAAACCACAGCGGCAATGAGCATGATCGCTGCACCCATCAGGGTCGTATCGGTTTCCAGGTGGACCGGTGAAATCAGTCGCCCGATGGAGGAATACATGATGTATCCTAACGAAAGCACCAACACGCAGGCCCCCAGCACGGTGATCAGATTTTCCATCTTGCCGGTGCCGTAATCGTAATGGGCGCCCATGCCTTTTCGAACCCTGTACAGAACCAGCCAAAGCATGAAGTTGGTAAAAAATACGTTTAAATCCCCCAGCAGATCGGTATAGAGGGTCATCGAATTGGCAAAGAAGGCAACAATAATCGATGGAATAAGCAGGGCTATATCCGTGATCATTGCAATGACGGCCGTTCGTTCTTTGGTCGCCTCAGCGGTTATGCTATTTTCCATTTCACACTTCCTGATGACTTCATGTTGAGTAGCGCGATTTCCCTCGATCCGGTTGTTTTTGATATCTGATAAGATATTGTTTTTTCGCAAAGATAGTATAAAATGAATAAATCTTCTGTGTCAAAGGAATAGTTTCACTTCTTCCTCGACAGTTTCAGTACGATTTTTTATTCGTGGAAGAACGGCTTAGCCAAAGGAGGGTAAAGAAATGCACGAGCATTCGACGACCGCTGCTGCCAGTGAGAGCCAAAGCTGCACTTCCCAACAAGCCGGCGACGGCAAGTATACCGCCGTTGTCTACTTCCATGGCATGGGCAGTCAGAAGCGTTACGAGGAAATCAGCCGACTGCTGGACTGTCTCGACCAGCACGCCCAACCGCCCCGCGCAGACGATGCCGAAAAGACCGGCAAGCTCCGTAATATCCATGCCTCTATGGAGCCCCATCGAATGAATGGCAAGGGTGATATCAGTTATGTGCAACTGCGGCATCATCACACCGTCAACCAATCCCATCGCCGCGACAACTACCGGTTTTACGAAGCCTACTGGGCGCCCGTGGCCGCAGGTGGCGTACCGGAAAGGGACGTCCTGAAATGGATGTTTCAGCAAATACCGAATCCAATCCGTTCGCTGATGGCACCCTGGCGAACCCGCGCGCGCTTGCGGATGAGTTACCTGTACTCGCATTGGTCCGAACTCAACCGCACAAAAAATAATCCGTACAAGAAAAACGATCTTAAGAAACTTGCAAAAGCCTATCGCGATTTCGAAAGCCCGGATGCCTGGCACACATATCCAAAGGGCAAGTTCGCAGAATTTATTGATTATCTGCAACGACCTGATGGTGAGGATGCCTCTTGTGTGGTTTTAGCGCGTTCATGGCTCAAATATTATCGCCGGCGCGAGTTCAGCAACCTGTTCGTCCTCACCACCCTGGGCTTAGCCTTGGTGCTTGGCGGTCTTGCCTTGCTGGGCGTTTCATACAATATACTGACCTACGCCCCAACGATATTAGCCGACATGCATATTGTATCGGAATCATGGAAGATTGGTGAGCAGTTTGCACCAACCTGGGAGCACACCCTTGCGCTTGCCCTGGTCGCGGCAGGATTACTGCCGATCACCGGCTTCCTCCGCAATTACATGGGGGATGTCCAACTTTGGGCGACCTATCAGGAAACCGAAGAGAAGAACGCCAAGCGACGGGAAATTCTCAATATTGGTTTCGACACCCTGCGCCATGTACTCCTCGACCCGCACTGCACGCGGATCGTCGTCATAGCACACAGTCTCGGGACAACAGTCGCCCACGACACGCTCTTGCAACTTGGTCGCCACAATCGCGCGCGCCTCGGAAAAGATACACTGCCACTCGACAAGCTTGATCAATTCGTCACCCTGGCCAGCCCAATCGATAAGGTACACTATTTTTTCGAGAGCGAACCCGGCAGTTACCATCGCTACAACCGCGTCAAAGAAGAAGTGCGTGGCGACATCAGCGACGCGCCTTTCACTGTAGATCACAAGCCGCGCATGCACTGGATAAATTTCTGGGATCAGGCAGACATCATCAGCGGCAGCCTGGAATCACCAAATGCCATAGGCCGCAAAAGCATCTCTGTCGACAATATAGAGGTGGCCAACTTCCGTTTCCCCGAGCCCGGCAGCAGCCACTCCGCCTACTTTCAACATCCCGGTGTAGTTGGCCGACTGTTTGACATCATCTTCAATAAATACGGCTCGTTCTGGCCTACGCCCGACGCCGGTTCAAACGTCAACTACACCGCTTTGCTGCAAGGTCCTGGTGCCGGTCTGGCCAGCACGAAAAAATTTCAGGCGATTATACTAACACTCCCGTGGTTGATACTCGCCTACGCACTTTCCAAATTCTTATGCGCGCCCTCACTTATTTCAACATTTCTTGGTTGGTTGGCCGCAGGCGTAGCAGTATTTCTGGCAGTAAGTTATTGGCGTGGTCGTGACCGGCCCTTGCCCTTTCTGACTGATCCGCCGCCAGTTAGTGTTGAGACAAACGAGAGAGTCGATAACTGAGTCCCCCCTGTCTCATTTGTAATAATTGATTTTTGATGTAGAACTGTGAATTATTGGATATTTGTTGTAGTACGTTGCAAACAGGCCCCGGCTGTATGATTGTTAGGTCTGATCCTGTCTGGAAGAATTTTGTAATTCAAGCCCATAGATAAAGTTAGGATATATCGAGAAACCACAGATCAACTTGCTAAACATCATAATCAAAGGAGCATATACGAAAACAATGGAAGAAAAGACAAAGTTATATATCCTATGGACAAATGATAATCCAATCACCGCAGAATTGATGGTTTTCATGTATGGGATTAATTCGAAAAGAAAACAGTGGTGGCAGGAGGTGACAATCATAGTTTGGGGCGCGACAACAAAGCTGGTTGCTGAAAATACTAAAATACAAGAACTTATTGAAGAAGCACAGCTGGAAGGAATCCATATTTCAGCCTGCAAAGCCTGCGCTGATCAGCTTGGCGTTTCAAGCCAGTTAGAGCGACTCAACATAGAAATGATATATTGGGGTGTACCACTGACTCATTTATTAAAGAACAATGAGCAAATTTTAACAATATAATAATTTTTAACTACCTACTGCACTAAAGGTGCAAAAAGCCGCTGCCAATGAGCAATTCGTTAGTTTTAAAAATGAATACAATTCAACGAACCGTAATTGCTAAAAATTTCAGCAAGTTGCCTATTGCATCCATTAAAGTCATTCCACTTGTGTTTTTTAACCGATTTTCAAATATCTTTTAAAGGGATTCTTTAATGAGAGAAAACACTCAGGCTTTGAAATTTGAAATCCCAGAAGATATATTAAAGAAGTGGCAAACCATAGTTAACATAATGGCCGAATTGATCGGTATTCCAGCGGCACTCATCATGCGCCTTGTGGAACCTGATATAGAAGTTTTTGTTTCTGGTGGTGGCAATGGCAATCCATATCGACCTGGAGATCATGAACATTTTCACGGCACAGGTTTGTATTGTGAAACTGTAATAAAAACTAACGACAAACTTCTTATTGCCAACGCACTCACTGACGATAACTGGAAAAACAACCCCGACGTAAAACTTAACATGATCTCCTATCTGGGTTATCCAATTTTACTGCCAGACCAGACACCATTTGGAACTATTTGTGTACTTGACAACAAGGAAAATGCCTACTCTGAAACCTATGAAAATCTCATCATGAATTTCCGTGACATAATTCAGTCTCAGTTGGAACTTATCTACATGAATAATTCACTGGGTGAAAAAAACAAAAGTCTGTCTGATTATCTTGCAGAAATTAAGGTACTTCGCGGCATTATTCCAATATGTATGCATTGCAAAGAAATCAGGGATGATGAAGGCTATTGGAATAAAATTGAAAATTATATTACAGAACATTCCGAGGCCCAATTCAGCCACAGTATTTGTGAAAAATGTTTAAATATACACTACCCTGACTTAGAAGATTAAAATCACCGCCACAAATAATCTACAGCCACCCCACCCAGACGTACCGATGCAAATCAAGAGAAATTGAAAACTACTATTTTGAAAATAATTATCTGAGGGAAAAAGAGCGTGAATTTATTGCAGTGGCACGATTCATTCAGTGTCGGAGTCAAGATTATAGACAGTCAACACCAGCAACTCTTTGTTTTAGTTAATGATTTAATCACTGCCATCAACCTAAGTTATGAATTTGATATTCTTGAGGATATTCTGAGTTCTGTCACTGCGTACACTGAAATGCACTTCAAAACAGAAGAGGACTTGTTTAAAATTCATCCTCAATTCGAAGCACATCGCGCGGTTCATCAAAATTTTGTTGAAAGTGTCAAGGATTCGACGAAGAGTTTTCGAAATAATACGCCCGCGACCGCAATAAAACTCCTCAACAATCTCACCACCTGGTTGCAAAACCATATCCTCAAAACGGATATCATTTTTTTTAGTGAGCTCGGCTACCGCCCTAAAGAAACCAAGGAGGATTTCGAGGCACGACTTCAACTCCTGATCCATAAGGACAAGGTGTTGATAGTCGATGACGCCCCTATTCAACTGAAACTTCTACGAACACACCTCGAAGATGATGGCTTCACCGTCATTGAGGCCTGCAACGGCACAGAAGCCCTGAAAATTATTGACACGACCCCCGATCTTCATCTCATGGTCACCGACATCAACATGCCGGATATGAACGGGTATGAACTCATTCAGGCGGTTCGCGACAAGGCCCAGCTGGCATTATATATCGTTGTCATCACTCAATTAACAGACGAAGAAACGCCGGTAACATCATTACGACTCGGTGCTAACGATTTTCTCACCAAACCGGTTCGTTATAAGGAATTGTGCTTACGGCTCCGCAATGGTCTCCATGTGGTGAGACTGGAAAGCCAGGACGAACTTATTTTTTCCATGGCTCAGTTGGCTGATCATCGAAGTCCTGAGACAGGAAGACATCTTGATCGTGTTCAGAATTTTACCCGGTTACTTGGCCGTCAGTTGATAAAAAGTCACCCAGAACTGGGAATGACTGAAAATATCGCCCAAGACATTTCCAGATTCAGTCCGCTCCACGACATCGGCAAGGTGGCAATTCCTGATTCTATCCTCAAAAAACAGGGTAAACTTACAGAAAAAGAATTTAAAATAATGCAGGACCATGCCAAAATCGGCGGCGAGCTGATCAGCACTATCCTCCGAAAAACTGCGTCCAGAAGTCTGCGTCTTGCCTATGAACTCACCATGTATCATCATGAAAAATGGGACGGCACCGGGTATCCAATTGGCCTTGCGGGGATAGATATCCCAATATCGGCGAGAATCATGGCTCTTGCTGATGTTTATGACGCTCTTACCTGCGAGCGTGTCTACAAAAAAGCCTTTTCACGTGAAGAGGCTCGGTCAATCATCGTAGGTTCAGCGGGAAGCCATTTCGACCCGATCGTCGTTGAAGCATTTGAAGTTCTCGAGGAAAGATTTCACGAGTTGCGGCAACGATTGCGCGATTAATGTGCGAGTTTATCGAATGGGTGTTCCAAAGAAATAATTCCAGATTTTTTCCATGAGATGATAGAATCATCTCATGGAAAGATGCCGCCAAGCGGTGGCGATAAATTTACACGAAAAATCGGAGAGTAATTTTTGAAAAATCCAGTAGAAACATACAGCGATGCTGTTTTTATCATCAGCGCAGAGCGGTCCTGTCCCGTTTACAATGTTGGTGAAGAGCTAAAGGTTCAAAACTTCTGTTTGTCGATAACATCCTATAAGCCCGGTTGTCTCTATCTGGCCCAGAAAATTGCCGACATCCTCACCGAAAAAAATAAGATCGGAGGAATTCCCAAAACTACTGCGCCAAAGTCTCAGTTCGACTGCGGCCGTTGTGATGGCATAATCCACTTTGAGTATAAAAAGGAAAAAGATTTTGCAACGATGCAAATGAAAATGCTCAAAGATTCCGAAAGTCAGCGCCGTAAGCATCTTATTGAAAAACATTTCGGAGAACTCCGAAAGCTTGATATCTTTAAGCCGCTGGATGATCACTCATTAGTTGACCTTACATTGCTGCTTGAGTTTAAGACGATCCCAAAAGACAAAAGAGTTGTGAAGAAGGGGGCGCCAGGCAATGATCTCTACATCGTTTTAAAGGGAAAAGTAGCGGTGATAAAGGACCTTGGCACAAAGGCTGTAGAGATTTCAGCAGGAGAGATATTTGGCGAAATGAGTCTTCTCTCCGGCGAACCGGTCTCAAACTCAATTCATACCACTGAAGACACCCTGGTCGCTATGCTGAGTTTGAAGAATTTCCGGGATATCCTGAGAAGCTATCAGAAACTGCAGTTTTTTCTTTTAAAGATCTTAGTCGACAGGGCCCAGACAATAGCCTTGAGGTCAGGAAACATAACCTCAGGCATGACCGGAAAATTTTCCGAAATTAGCATTGTAAATCTTTTTCAACTATTACATTCCAAACGAAAAACCGGGACGGTGAAATTTTCAGTCAAAGAAGGGAAAGCTGTGGTCTTTTTTAAAGAAGGTCAGATCGTTTATGCCCGTTTTCAAAAAAATAGTCAAAAGGAAGCAGTGTATGCTCTGCTCGGGGCCCAAAACGGCAGCTTCAGTTACACGAGAGGGATTCCATATGAATTGAGAAAGTCGCAACCCATTGAGGATTTTAGACAATTGATATTGGAGGGGATGCAGAAATTTGATCAAAATCTCATTTAAATTCTTTGGAGATATGCGGCGAAAACAAAAAGAGCAGCAGGAAGATTGCCATAACAATTGAATTTTTACTTGGTAGAATGCCGTATTTTATCCCAAGATACATATCTATTAAAAGCTCGATTGTTATGAGACTTACGACAATATACTTGGCAATTTTCTTGCGAATCCCCAGCAGGAAAGAAAAAATAATATAGCCCGCTGCCATTGCCCCAGAGGATATAATTATCATCTTTAAGGAATCAGGCGACATGTGCATGCTTGGTGACTCTTCATTAAGATAATTCTGAAATGCCACCTGATACTCTGAAGCAGATATTCCGACATCTAAATGGGCAATTTGATCGAGCGAATACGGCACAGCAACAATGAATAACAATCTAAATACGTTATACGTTGCAAGCAGGATAGCGACCAACCAAATTGCTCTATTTTTTCGTTGTACTCCTGCAAAGATATCTCTCATTTCATTTCTCTTGATTACGACCAATCCTCACCATGGCCGAATTGTTTTGCGGAATCGACCCTCAACTGCCTGAAAAGGTATTAACGCCGGAACTATTTGTCGAGCGCTTATGACAACTCACCCTGGTAAACCTCTCGGATAAAGGAGGATGGTCGGACGATGAAGTACATACTCGACATCGATGGAACAATAATGGACGGCAATACTCCGAATCTTGATTCGGAGGAATTTCTCGCAAGTCTCAAAAAACGACACATTGACTATCTCCTGATGACAAACTCGGTTGCTTCCCCAAAGAGAATTTGTGAGAGGCTTCTTCGTGGCGGCATAGAAATCGATCCCGAAAGGGTCTTGAACCCGATAATTGCCATCAACGAATACATCAGGAGCCAGAAACTTGCACGGGCCTTTGCTATTGGTGGGCCCGAAGAGATCCAGCAGTTGGAAATTACTCTGGATGAAAACGAACCGCAGATCGTTGTGTTAATCGACTTCGAAAGGAACAACGCCAACTACCAAATAATCCAGAAGGCTTATCGCTACATTCAAAGGGGGGTTCCAGTGGTTTCGGCTTCAGGGTCGAAGTACTATCTGAAAGATGGAATTCGACACGTAGACACCGGGGCCTTCGTAAGTCTCTTTGACATCCTTTCAGATAAGCCGGCATTGATACTCGGCAAGCCTTCACCGGGATATTTTGAAGTCGCGAGATCTATGCTTTCCTGTGCCGCAGAAGACCTGATTGTTGTGGGCGATGACTGGTCAACTGACATTGCAGGGGCCCTGAATTTCGGTGCCAAAGCAATATTAATTCGTTCAGGAAAGTACATTGATGGCGATGAAAAAAAAGTAGCGGGCACAATCTGTGTCAAAAACTTCTCAGAAATTTAGTACCTTAGAAATTCACTTCTTGTTTTTTATGAATGAATTTCGTGAAGGTACTTATCCCGGCTTATTTCCCGTTTACCGGGGTTGGACTATTGCAGGATGAGGAATAAATATTTTTTTGGAAGACATTCGAATCATTATAAAAAAACACCGTAAAAACTTGCGAAAATTCTGAGCAAAGGATAGGTTTTGCCGGTACTCTTTTTCGGCTTTTGGCTGTGGAAAAATCTTTGGCGACCAGCAACACGGCCCACTCTTTTCCCAGCCATTTTTGCGGTATCTCTCTATCAACTGCAGTCCAAGGAGGCCCAGATGCGTATCCGAACAACTTTCGTGGCGTTAGCAGCTTGTCTTGTTTTCTGTTCCGGCCCGGCACTTGCCAAAACAACCGTTAATATTGCCGTGGTTGTCAACCCAACCTTTGTCCATACTCAAGCAGCGAATTGGTTTAAAGAAGAAGTTGAATCGAAGCTGCCGGGTAAGTATGACATCGTTGTCCATCATTCCGGCGCTCTTGGCAGCGAAACCGAGGTTTTGCAACAAATCCAGCTTGGTACCACGCAGATGTCAGTCTGCACCACCGGGCCGATTGAAGCCTTTGTCCCGGAGATTAAGGCCCTGGAAATGCCTTTTCTTTTTCCATCCTATCAGGCCGCCGATACCGTCCTCGATGGACAAATCGGCCAGGAACTGGCCACTCGTCTTGACAGTCAGGGTTTTACTGTCCTCCATTTTCTCGATAACGGCTTTCGTAATGTAACCAATTCCAAAAAACCGATTAAAACACCTGCGGATTTGTCCGGCATGAAGATCCGGACCATGGAAGCCCCAACCCATCTGGCCATATGGCGTGCCATCGGTGCCAACCCCACCCCTATGGCCTGGCCGATTTTTACCGCCCTGCAGCAGGGCGTCATAGACGGTCAGGAGAATCCGGTCGCCGTTATTTACGCCGCCAAATTATACGAAGCCGGACAAAAATACCTGACTCTCACCCGTCATGTCTATTCGGCGCTGGTTTTTATCAGCAACAAAACCTTTATGGACTCTCTGCCCGAAACAGACCGCAAGGTGTTTTTTGATGCCGCCCGCAACGCCTCTTTGCGAGGCCGTGCCTTTATCCGCGATAACGAAGCCAGACAATTGGCTGAGTTACAAACCGCCGGCATGCTGATTGAAGAACACCCGGATATTGCCGCTTTCAGGAAGGCAACCGAGCCGGTCATTGCCGATTTAAACGGGGAGGCAAAAATAATTGTCGAACAGATACAACAGGCGGTGAAGTGAACAAAGGGGAAGTTACCATCTCAACCGCTGCTCGCCTCACTTTCGTTGAGAAGATAAGCGCTCTGATCAACAGGCTGGTAGAGTATCTTTTGATTGTTACCGGAGCCGCCATCTGCCTGATTCTTTTCACCCAGGTTATCTGTCGGTATCTTGGTTCGTCGCTTGGCTGGTCCGAGGAGGTGAGTCGCCACCTCCTCGTGACCATCACCTTTCTTGGCAGTACCGCAGCCTATAAACGCGCCAACTTTATCGGCTTGAGGGGACTTGGTCAGTGGTTTGGACCAAACTGTGAACGGGCAATCTTGCTGGTCCTGCAAGTACTGACCTTTGCCTGCTTTGCGTCGCTTTCCTGCTTCGGAGTACTGTACACCATGAAGACCTGGAACCTGACCACTGCTTCCCTGCAGATTCCGATGGCCATTCCCTTTGCCGTAATTCCTCTTGCCACCGCAATTCTGGTGCTGCACACTGCGGCCGATATTATCAGGACGGTGCGGGGAAGAAAGTCATGACCGTCGTCCTGTTGTTTTTTCTGCTCTTTCTGTTGATCGCGCTGGGCATGCCAATTGCCCTTTCCATCGGTATTCCTGCCATTGGCCTGATACTTACGCCCGGGGTTTTCCCGGCCACGATTCCTCTCACAGCCCTTGGTCAAACTATTATTCAATTGCTGTTTGCGGGAGTCGATTCCTTCGATCTTCTTGCGGTGCCTCTCTTTATGCTGGCCGGGGCGATCATGGAATCAGGCGGGATTTCCCGGCAAATCATTGATTTTTCCGACAGCCTGGTGGGCTGGATGCCCGGCGGGCTGGCCTGCGCCAGTATTGTTGCCTCGATGTTTTTCGCCGGAATCTCAGGTTCAGCTGCCGCGGACACTGCGGCAATCGGTGCCGTGGTTATTCCAGCTATGATCCGCCAGGGCTATCCGCCAGCCTTTGCCGCAGCAGTCGTGGCGGCGGGCGGAGCACTTGGCGTTATCATCCCGCCGTCGATCCCGATGGTCATTTTCGGTTTTCTGACCAATGTGTCGATTGCCAAACTCTTCATGGGCGGCATGATAGTCGGCATCTTCCTGGGCCTGGTGCTGATGCTTATCGCCGCCGGAATATCCTGGCGTATGGGCTATGGCAGCCGCAAAAATTTTTCATGGCTGAAAGTCGCCCAGGCCTTTCGCGGCGCCTTTTGGGCTCTTTGGGCTCCGGTTATCGTCCTTGGCGGCATCCTGACCGGTATCGTAACCGTCACCGAAGCCGCGGCTCTTGCCGTCTTTTATGCTCTTTTTGTCAGTCTGGCCATTAATCGCGAACTGAAATGGGCCGATTTGCCCAAGCAGATTCTCCGTTCGCAGATCACTGCGGCGACCATCCTGCTAATCATTGCCATGGCCAAGGTCTTCACCTGGCTGGTGGCAATGAAGCAGACCAGTCAACTGCTCGGCGCGGTGATGATGAATCTGGGGTTGCCACCCTGGGGCTTACTCCTGTTGGTGATGACTGGTTTGCTGATAGTCGGCTGCGTCATGGAAACCACGGCGGCCTTAATCCTCCTTGTGCCAGTATTGATTGCCCTTACCCCGCAGTTGGGAGTCGATCCGACACAGTTCGGGGTGCTGATTGTTTCAAATCTGGCCATAGGTATGCTGACTCCACCGATTGGTATCTGTCTTTTTGTCAGCTGCGGCATTTCCGGTGCATCTCTTGGTGAGACATCAAAGGCCGTTCTGCCTTTTGTTCTGGCCGCTTTTTTTGTTCTGGTGCTGACCAGCCTCTGGCCGCCCCTCACCCTTTGGCTGCCTTCTGTTGTTTATCCCTGATCCGGCAGAGGACTGGAGGGCAGGAAAACGACTACCCCCTTTCACGAAGCTCACAGAATAAATTACAATTTTACACTCCCTGCAGGGCCCAGCCAGGATTGAAAATCTTCCAGGCCCATAGGTTTGGCAAAATAATACCCCTGGCCATCATTACAGCCGAGCGTATGTAAAAAATCGACCTGCGCCTTCTCCTCCACGCCTTCGGCAATAATCTGTAAACCAAATTGTTTGGCAAGGAGGATAATAGTCTTCACTAACTGTTCATCATCCTTGTTTCTGCCAATTCCGGACACAAATGACATGTCAATTTTTAAGGCACTCAGCGGCAGCTGCTTGAGATACTGGAGGGAGGAATAACCGGTACCGAAATCATCAATGGAAATGGTGAAGCCGGCGTCAACAATATCTCCCAGCAGCAACTGTACCTCATCGGTATTCTTGAAGAGTGTGGACTCGGTTATTTCCAACTCAATATATTCTGCTGCAAGTCCACTTTTCCGCTGCAGGGTTAAAAGATCATCAAGAAAAGAAGATGATTTCAGTTGCATCGGCGAAAGGTTAACTGAAAGCTTCAGCTCATACCCCAGTGCAATAAGTGCGGCCGTTTCACTGAAAGCTTTTTCGTAAATCTGCTGCGACATCTGAACGATCAACCCGGAATCTTCGGCTACTGGAATAAAATCATTAGGTGCCACAAGCTGCCCGTCCGACTTCCAGCGGGCCAAAGCTTCCATGCCCGAAACCCTGCCAGTCGCTAAGTTGACCTTGGGCTGGTAGAAAGGGATAAATTCACTGTTTTTCAAGCCCTGCCGGATTTTAGCCAGATACAGCATTTTTTTCTGGACGACGTTCTCCATCGCTGCATTATAGAAACAAATGCTGTTGCCGGTCGTCCTTTCCCCATTATTAAGCGCCAGCATGGCCCGTTTGATAATTTCATCAGCTTCGTTGGCATCTTCCGGGAAAAGCGCTATGCCGACACTCATTGTCAAATAGATGCTTTGATCGCCGAGCAGGATAGGATCCGTACAGGCGCTAAAAATTCTTTCGGTAATAGAGAGAGCGTACTTTGCAGAAGGATCGCCTGTCTTAGCCAAAATTATAAATTCATCTCCACCTATACGCCCCAGTGTATCCTCAAGTCGGAGGAGAGGTCGCAGCCGTTCGACAAAGAGATTAAGTAGCCTGTCTCCACCTTCAGGTCCAAGAGAGTCATTGAAGGTTCTGAAGTTGTCCAGATCACAAATCAGGCAGATCAGATTCGCACTATTTCTCCTGCACTCTGAAATCATCTGGCGGAGATTTTCCTGTACCAGGAGCCTGTTGGGCAATTTTGTCAAATGATCGTGATGTGCGAGAAATTGAATTCTTTCGTTCTGCTTGACAAGTTCGGTAATATCATTGAACACAGCGGCATAATTGCTGACGTTACCAGACTTGTCCGTCACCGCGCCGATGGTAAGCCACTCGGGATAAATCTCGCCGTTTTTTCGCCTGTTCCAGATCTTGCCTGACCAGAAACCTTTTTCCTTCAGCATCGCCCACATTTCGTCATAGAATTCAGGTAAATGCTTTCCTGATTTCAATATCCTTGGAGTATTTCCTTCTACTTCCTGGGCCGAATAGCCGGTGATCTTTTCAAAGGCTGGATTGACACGAATGATCGTTCCCTCGACGTCGGTGATGGCTATCCCTTCGACTATGTTCTCAAATATTTCCTTGAATGTATTAAGATCAAGACTCGTTTTTTGTTGTTCCAGCAGAAGTGCACGCAGTTTTTCGTTGCGATCCTTAAGCAGCCTCACATATTCGGAAAAATGATCTGACAGCTCTTCAATCTCATTTTTACCTGAAACCCTCAGCTTCTCTAAGGTGGGCAGTTCCTGCTCCGCAGAGATCCGCTTGAGCAGCGCCTTCAGTGGGTTGGTGATATGGGTGCTGAGGAAATAGGAAACCAAAAATGACAGAAGGAGGCCGGCGCAAATCAAGGCGTAAAACAGATTTTTGAGATTCTGTAATGGCCCATAGAAATCCGAGACAAATCCGGAAGCAGCCACGATGCAGGAAAAGTCATCGATGGTCTCGAACACAATGGCTTTTTGCTTCTTCTCCCTGGTTTGCGGATCAGTCCAGTCATAGAAAATTTTTCCCTGCCGGGCATTGATCATCTTGCGAAAGAGATCTCGATACTCATTGTCTTCGGCGAGAACATTGCCGGATATGGTCGGATGTACCAACACCTGACCATTCCTGCTGATTACGAATGGATAACCATGCTCGGCAATCTTGGTCGATAGGATTTCATCCCTAAAATCCTTCGGATTGATGAGCTGATCCAATTCATCTCTGTAAGCCGTTACCGAAATGATCCAGTCCCAAGGATCGAAATACTCCATATACAAGACTTTTTTCCTGGGTTTGGCCTCTCCCGGGTTCTGCCACTCATATTCGAGAAAGCCCTTTTTCCTTTTAATCTGCTCTTTGACAAACTGCCACTCGCTCACATCCCTGCCCTGAAGATTATTCACGGGATGTGATTGAAGAACGCCGTGGGAGTCAATAATATAGGTGTAGCCAGAACTGCCAATGGTTTTTAGAAATATCATTGAACGTGATTTTTGCCTGGCCTCCTTTTCACTGATATCGCCTGCAAGACTCCGCTCATACTCGTAATTGACAGTTGCCAGATGCTGTTCTGCAATGGCCCGAAGGTAGCTCCGGCTTGACAGGACGGCTGAGGTTTCAACTATCTGCCGGATGCCGCTGACGGCTTTAACGAGGTCTTCATCAATGTGGTTCGTTATATCTGCGTCCAGTAGAGTATAGGCAACCCAACTCCCCAGGAAGAACAGCGAAAAAAACGCAGAGCATACCGTGAGAAAAATCGTGTGGCTTAGTCTTAACTTTTTAAACATACTCCCTCTTTAACTTATACGGAATAACTGTAACGATCACAGAGACATGCCCCAACATTGCAAAGAGTTATCCTTCTCCCCCCTTAACGAGTAATTGCCATCATGAATGGATTCTTGTGGACACGGCTTAGTTCAGATAATCGAAATTGAGTAACTTTAGCCAGATACGGATCGTATTTACCCAGGATTGCTGGCCGCAGCGTGACTTTGTTGCCCGGTGTTTCCATCAAAATACCCTTTTCGATCAACCTTTGAATTGTTGGCTTTTTGAGGTCTGCCCTCACACCGGCAATGGCGTAGTTGATAATAAATTCGGCAACGATATCCTTTTCTACTTCTGGCAGCTGCATAAATGCAGGGTGAAATTCAACAACCCCGCTTGGTATATTTTCCGTAAAAGGCAGCGAGAGGAACAGCTCTTGGGGAATATCCTCGTGGATCAACTGAGGATAATTGGCAAAGCTGAACATGAAGAAAAAATTGGCCGGCCCCACCAGGACACAGCCACAACCGCCAATATCGTTCTTTAAATGGGATAAGGCTGTTTTAATCAGCTTACTGCCGATCCCCTGCCCCTGAAATTCAGGCAATACTGAAATCGGACCTAAGCCATACCAATCACTGGTACCATCGGATATACTCACAGGTGAGCAGGCGATATGGCCTATGACCTGCTCGTTGATCACAGCCACCAAGGAAACCGTCAGGGCGCTCGCTTCTCGTAGATCGTCGATGATCAGATGTTCAATCTGCTGGCTGCAGGGATACCCCTCAAACGAAGCGAGAGTAATTTCGGAGATCGCAGAGTGATCATCTTTATTTTCGGGTCTAATCTTCATGAAATAACGTATAAAATTTTCGCACATCTAAAAGGAAGAGATGACCCCAACAATGTGCCTTGGTAATTCTAACAGATTGAGTTCAATTATAAAAGGAGATGGCTCCAGACTCTTTTTTAATGGACGTTGAAATTTGGAAAAATTATTAAAGTTAACGCGTGCAATTTAATGGCAGTGTAAAATACTGACCGGTTTTTCAAGTTAGTTTTCATCCTGAAACGAGGGCTTTTTTCTTAAATCTACCACCGGCATATATTTGATATTCCGAGGATTAAATTTTCGAGAGTAACGACGAGGCAGGGAAAAAAGGCCATTTCAGAATGGAAACCAGTAACAGGGTCTTACCTTCTCTATAAGGTAAAGACGCCAGTGAAATACACAAGAGCAATCGGAGATTCTTTCAATGTGCCAAATCACCAGACAAATTGAATCATGGATGAATAAGCCTGCCAATAACGCCTTGGAGCCCGGCTCAAAATTACCGGCTTTTGATAAACCTTTGGTTGGCTTTGCATCAGGGCAAGATGAACTCTTTTATTTCTTAAAAGCTGATATTGGCCCTCAGTTTTATTGGACGCCTGAGGAGGCATTTTCGTCAGCATTTCCAGAAGAGACCATTAGGCCAGAGGAGTTGAGCGTTATTGCCTGGGTTCTACCGCAGACTGAACATACCCGCCTGGCACACAGAAAGGCCATAAATATGCCGAGCATCGAATGGAGCAAGGCACGACACTACGGTGAAAAGGTAAATGAAAAGCTGCGGCGTTACGTCGTCGGCCTGTTCGAAGCAGATGGATATCAAGCTTGTGCGCCAGTGTTGCTCCCGCAATGGTCAAGGGCTCATTCCGATCAATACGGATTCGCGTCATCATGGTCCGAACGTCACACCGCCCATGTTTGTGGTCTGGGCACATTTGGCGTATCCGACGGATTAATTACTCCTGCGGGGAAGGCTGTTCGGGTTGGTTCAGTCATCGTCCGCAAGAAGTTTACACCGACCCCAAGATCATATAAAAAACACAATGAGTGGTGTCTGTTTCATTCCACCGGAAAGTGCCTTGTCTGTATGCGTCGATGTCCTACTGGAGCCATTTCCAAAACAGGCCATGATAAGGTCAAGTGCAAGGAATATATTCGCAACGTGACCGCTGTTCATGTGGAAAAAGAGCAATTAGGATTCCGAGTTAACAGTTGTGGCTTATGCCAAACCAAGGTTCCTTGCGAAAGCCGTAACCCTTTAATAAAAAGAGAAGGATCATAGCCATTATGGAGAGCAACAACACCTCCCACTGGCCCTTCTCTGTCAATAAAGTTTCGGGCGGCTTTCTGAAAATAACAAGAGAGGTTGTCCCAAAGAAAAGAGACAGTCGTCTTTACAATCTGCTATTTGCCAACGTCAATTTGGCAGAATGCGCTTGCAATCGTCGATTTCTCCATCAGTTACCCAATCCAAAAATGATTGAGGATCTGTTTTTACAGCCTCCAGAATCTTCTTCATATTTTCCGGAGATATATCAGAATCAACAAATTTGTCATTTCTGACATACTTTTCAAGTTCGGAGAGCCTGAACCTTATCTCTTCTCTGGGGGCACCAGTCATATCAGAGACAAGATCAGAAAAAAAATCGAGGCTATTCATTACGAGGAAAATCCTTTTGATAAACGCTGTCAGCATGTGAAGCAATACGAGAACCAACCAAATTTTTCGTTGCTATTGAGTTAATAGTATCAGCTGAAAGGCTTATATTACAAACACAAAATGAATTTCTCGCTGGATCACTAACGAAGATCTGAGGGTATTATGACGCTGAGTTGCAAGGATATGTTTTCGGCAGTATGGTGTTCGGCACCTCTGTCTCAATTTGTCTATGGGATTGCCCTCACTACATTGATTGCAGATGTTCATTTTATGAGAATGAACCAAAATCATACAACACTATAGGTATCGTCAATGAACAAACAACAGCTCTACCTGGCCTGTGCTCTCTACCCACCAACTCAAAGCCAACTAAAAAACACCTATGATATCTACAACCTGCGGGATGCGCTGATTCTCACCGATATCCCGGAATGCGAAGTACTTGTCACCACCAGTCTATCGGAAATCGACGGCGCTACTCTGGCAAAACTGCCATCGGTAAAACTGATCGCCAATTTTGGAACCGGTGTTGATTTAATCGATCTGAAGTATTGCGCCGAACATAATATCGCGGTCACCAACACGCCCGGTACAATGACTGAGGACGTTGCCGATTTGACTCTTGCCCTGATATTGGCAACGCTCAGACAGGTTGTCAGTGCTGATCGTTTTGTCAGACAGGGGCTCTGGCAGGAACAAATGTTTGCTCTCACCCGGTCAATTCGGGGCTTGAACATCGGCATTATTGGAATGGGTCAAATCGGGAAGGAGATAGCCCGGCTGTGTAGCGCCTTTAAAACAGAAATTGGTTATTACGGCCCCAATCGCAAGCCAGTGGTTTATAGTTATTATCCGGAGATAGAACAACTCGCAGAATGGGCCGATGTCTTGATCGCTGCCTGCCCAGGAGGAGAATCCACCCAAGGTCTGGTTTCCGCATCGGTTCTTGACAGACTTGGACCACAGGGCTTTTTTATCAATATTGCCCGAGGCTCGGTAGTTGATCAGCAGGCTTTGGTTAATGCGTTACTTACAGGTGGTATTGCCGGGGCTGGCCTTGATGTCTATGTTAACGAACCCAATATCCCCAAACAACTGCTCAATCTTGATAATGTGGTGCTTCAGCCACACCATGGCAGTGCCACAGATCGCTCCCGCATGGAGATGGGCAATTTGACACTTGCTAACATAGCTGCTTATTTTGCAGGACAACCACTACCAACGCCGGTTAATCTCCAGCGCCTGTTATAAGCTGAAGCTCGATGCCCTGGCTATACCTATTCTAGCAGGTCTGGGCACCATAACAACCGCGATGAATTTCTCGGCCGGCGGTTTCGTCAATATGGGAGTGACTATCGCAATGTTCGCTATTCTTTGTACAATGACATACGTGTTTTTTGTCTTCGGTGAGAAATTTGCAACCTTCCTCGGTGCCAGTGCATTGGGAGCAATTACCCGTATGATGGGTTTGATTCTTGCGGTAATTGAGACCCAGATGGTGATTGATGAAATCAATGGTGCATTTTTTTAAGTCGCTAAAAACCTTGAGAGGAAATGAGTGCCATGGCTGATTCTAAATCTTCAAACAAAGGGTCCATTAGCTTATGGGGCGCCGTGTCCATCGGTGTCGGCGGAATGGTCGGCGGCGGTATTTTTGCCGTGCTTGGTCTTTCCGTACAGATTACCAAAGCGGGGGCCCCTCTCTCTTTTTTACTGGCTGGAATTATTGCCCTTGTCACTTGCTATTCATACACGAAATTGTCGGTTGCCCTGCCCAGTAAGGGTGGCACCGTCGCCTATCTGAATAAGGCATTTGGTTCGGGCATCTGGACAGGCTCACTGAACATTCTGCTCTGGATCAGTTATATTGTCATGCTCTCGCTTTACGCCTATGCCTTCGGTGGTTACGGTGCTGAACTCTTTCCATCGTCCTGGCACGCTGTCGCCAAACACGTCCTTATCAGCGGTATTATTCTCCTGATTACAGGGCTGAATATATTGAGCGCCAAGCTGATCGGGGAGGCGGAAGAGTGGATTGTCGCCACCAAGGTGATCATCCTGCTGGTGTTTGTCGGGATCGGAATTTTCGGAATCGAGCCATCGCGGTTGGCTGTTTCTCAGTGGGCGACGCCCGTCCCCTTGATTGCAGGAGGAATGGTTATTTTTCTGGCCTATGAAGGTTTCGAGCTTATCGCTAATACAGCAGGCGATATCAATCGACCCTCAATAAACCTGCCGCGTGCCTTTTTTATATCGGCGACATTTGTCGTCGTCCTCTATATCCTGGTTGCCCTGGTTACGGTGGGGAATCTGTCCGTTCCCGATATTATCCAGGCTAAAGAGTACGCGCTGGCCGAAGCCGCCCGGCCGTTTTTGGGTCAAAAGGGATATGATATCATCACGGTGGCGGCCCTGCTGTCCACGGCGTCGGCTATTAATGCTACGCTGTACGGCGCTGCACGCCTGTCTTTTATAATTGCTAAAGATGGCGAACTGCCAGCCTTTCTCGAGAACAAAATCTGGGGTGAACCCATCGAGGGGTTGTTGATCACCGCAGTGGCCACTCTTGTTGTGGCCAACTTTTTTAACCTGGATAGTATTTCCATGATGGGAAGCGCCGGGTTTCTGCTGATCTTCGCAGCAGTCAATGTTGCCTCTTATCGGCTATCCGGAAAAATCGGCAGCAACAAGGTGATTTCGCTCATCGGGGCATTGCTTTGTCTTGCCGCTTTAGGCAGCCTGATCTGGCTCACCTTGCGCGATAATCCAACACATATCTTTTTCCTGGTGGGGATGGTTATTCTCTCAGTTGCGATCGAATATGCCTATCGCCTCGTTCGAAAACAGGAGATAGACGTGACCAGAAATGAGCGACCTTAAATTTTCACAACACGGAGCGCGATCAACTCCTCAGACCTGCGTTTTTGTAAGTATCTTTAACTATTCAGTTGGTTACTGTTTTTCGGTTAACTGAACCCCAAATATCAAGGAAAAGGTACCATTTTCTGCAAATTTTCATCCCACAATTTCAGTCGATAACTACCAACACTTTTCCTGACTGTAAGCGGCTCCTTGGCTTGCAGTTCCGGAACGGCATCGAAGCACTTCTTAAGATGGTAATTGGGAATCTTGGGATTCAAATGATGGACATGATGATAACCGATATTGGCAGAAAACCAGCGTAAAACTGCCGGCAGATTATAAAAAGAGCTGCCTTCCATGGCTGCACGCAGAGGAACCCACTCGTTTTTGCGCGCCCAGTAACCCCCTTCAAACTGGTGCTGCACGTAAAAAAGCCAGATACCAGCCCCTCCTGCCAACCACAACACAGGCAACTGGGTCAAGAGGTAGGATCGCCAGCCAATAATTCGTGCGGCGGTCAAAGCAACGGCAAGAATAAGTAGATTCGTCAGAATAACCCCTACACGTTCTTTCCTTTTAACCCTTAAGTCGGGGATACGGTTGTAAAAAAGAAAATTAAATATTGCTCCCAAACCAACCAGCACAATGGGGTTGCGATAAAGTGTATACCGTAATTGTTTGGTCTTTGAGGAATTCTCATACTCCTTGAGCGTCATGGTCCAGATGTCGCCGAATCCCCGTGAGTCGAGATTCGCGTAAGTTCCATGGTGTCGTAGGTGGGTGAAACGCCAGTCTTCAAATGAAGTAAACACAAGAACACCGAGAAGGTAGCCGAAAAACGTGTTAGCACCCTTCGATCTGAAGAAAGAATTATGCACACAATCGTGAAATAAGATGAATAACCTCACCAGAAAAGCGGCTGCAGGTAGAGCAAGAATCAAAGTCCATATATATGAATAGCCAAGTTGGACCGACCGAACCATCATATACCATAAACAGAAATAGGGAACTAATGTGTTTAGCAGCTGCCATGCAGCTTCCAATCGACTGGAAACACAAAATCTTTTAAGATTTTTGTGCCAATCCGGCCATATCCGGCCAGTTTTGGTCTCATCCTCAATATTGTTGTCTCGAATCGTTTCATATGGGGCCATACTCTCTCCACTTGATTTTCCCCCCTTGTACCTTGCCCAAGTTTTGTTGGCATATTTTCCCAATAAAAGAAATTACAAGAAAATTTCATCTCCTTTGTTATCACTCTTTTCATATGTATGCCAATCATGATACGAACCGGACCGCGTGATTTTCGGAAAAGAGGTCAGTTTCTAGCTGGTTATCCTGTATGCATGCTTGTTATCTGAACACTTGCTCTCATTCAATATTCGATTTACCTTATGACCTCGACACTCGGTTACGGCAATTTTCCACATTGGAAACTTGATCTATTCCGCCACGCAGACGGACTCGCTGACCTACGGAGATACCAACACCACGTACCAACCGGTTCGTTCCGTCCTCGCTGCCAGCACATCCTTCCCGTCCTGAACAAAACGGATGACAGAAGAAGCGGTAGCCTTCGATTCCCGGGTGAGCAGTGCCTCCGTAACCTGGTTTATCCACGCGGAGGCGGACGCCTTCGCCGATTTGTTGCCAAGCTGCTTCAGACCTTCTTTCGTACGATAATGGAGCACTGCTGCCGCCGCTTTGGAATTGACCAGATCCAGTTCCCTTGCAAGTCCGGGATCGCTTACACCGATAGCCAGGCCCGAGGAATCCACAATGAACGCGACCGCACCCTCTCTAACCACCAGACGGCTGAGCACCTGATTCGACAGCTCATTCAGGGTGATGTCTCGGGAAACAACACCGAGAAGGATATCGCCTTTATAAATCGGGTAGGAGGTCGTGATCATCATGCCCGCTCCTGCCAGATCCAGATAGGGCAGTGTCCAGCCAACATCGCGATTTTTGAAGTCGGCGCTGGTGTAAAACACCTGTTTCGTCGGCATCGCGTTATTCACAGCCTCGGCGAGCGGTAGATAGGGATAGACCATCATCTCGTCTTGGGCAGTGGTTATATAGACCCAGGAGAAGTTAAAACTGTTGAATGCCGCACGAAATACCGGCGTCAAACGTTGAAAGATTTCGAGTTGACGAAAGGTGTCGTCGGTGAACCCAGTTCCCTTGTAATCATAAAAGGACGGATAAGGGGCCTGAAATGGTGGCGGAGAGTGTAAATCACCATGCCAGCTCTGAAAGCCCACAGTTTTGCCCTTTTCCTGATAACTTTCCACCCAGGCGCTGCGCTCGGCCGGCGTCGCCGGAGGGGCGCTGTCGTATAGGAGCACATATTCACCGGCAATGGCACGGGTACTTACCGCTACATCACCAAAGACACGATCGATTTGCGCGGCAGCGAGTCTGATCAAGGAATCTAAGGGCTTGGTGCAGTCAGCGGCGTGCGCCGGTTTTGGAATCGACTCAGCCAACACTAATATAGCCGCTAGAACCCAGAGAGTGCCGATTTGATATCTACGTGTAGAAAACATGTTTTTCATTCTTTTATCTCCTTGAGTCTTGCCAGAATCTATCGGAACTCTTCAAATAATAGAAAATAGAGCAAAGAAAAATATGTGTGTTGCCATAAACCAATACTCTGAGCGGCTGATTGCTGGGTTGGTAATGATCCCCATTTACGGACGAACCTTCATAGGCGTGGGAATGTTATTCATCGGTGCTTAGTGCATATCATCCAGTTCAGGCAAAAGCACCACGCTCTCCTGTTCATTCGGATCGGTCCGGGCGACCACCGCAGTACAGGCCTGGTCGTCGCTGGCATTATACGGCAAATGCGGAACACCCGCCGGAATATACACGTAATCTCCTGCTCGACATACGGCGTGTTCTTGTAATTTTTCTCCATACCACATCTCCGCCTCGCCACTGATGACATAGATGGCGGTTTCATGATCTTCGTGAAGATGGGCCTTCGCACGGCCACCAGGTGGGATTGTCAACAGATGCATACATATTCTCCGGGCATCGCAATTCTGAGCCGAGATTCCGGCAAAATAGGTGAATGCCTGCTTGCCAGTGTACGTTTCTCCCTGGTGGATCACTGTGCAAGTTGGTTTATTTTGATCTGCCATATCTTATGTTCATCCTGTTTTGACATACCAAGGTTTATTGAGCCATCGTGTAACTTTGTAACGATACAATAAGAGTAACTCCTTGTTTTTTCTACTTCATAAAGAGTCTTTTTTCGTGTTTTTAATAAAAACTCTGGCTGTCGGACGGAGGGAAAAATTAAAATATACTGCAGATAACCTTTGATATAAAATATCCATGAGTATAGTACTTTACTAACGGTTGAAGGAAATCTGGCTGATGATCAGAGATGCAAATTTTGAGCGTCGTTGTTCATCGAGCGGTAAGAGAAAAAGGAAACTCCGAAACATTCAGCTAAAAGGATGTGCATTATGGGTCATGTTAACTCAGATAAAATTAAAATATTGTTTCTCTGCACAGGAAACTCCTGTCGAAGCCAGATGGCCGAGGGGTGGGCCAAAAAGCTGAAGGAAAATCAGATTGAAGCCTATTCGGCCGGCATAGAAAAGCATGGACTGAATCCACTGGCAATTAAAGTAATGGCAGAAGCTGGGGTGGATATTTCATCGCAATACTCAAAGATTACTGACGAACTGCCATTGCAGGAGTTTGATTGGGTCATTACCCTCTGCGGTCACGCGAATGAAAACTGCCCATATTTTCCAGGAAAGAAGATTCATCATGGATTTGATGATCCACCACAACTTGCAGTAGATGCAAAAAATGAAGAGGAAGAAATGGACCACTACCGAAGGGTAAGAGATGAAATCCGAGACTTCGTTGTATCTCTACCGGGATCACTTTGAGCAATTTAAGAATTCTGGTCTTAACAGCAAACTGCTCACAAAAAGTATGAATTACCACTGTTCCTGAGTATATGCTGGAAAAACAGTCAATCCGATTCATCAAACATTTTCCATTGGCAGCACTCAGTCAGGCTCACGCACCCCTTGGTTTACCTTTTTCTGTTTCAGGATGAAACTATTTATCGAACAGGAAACCTGACCTTTCAATACTTAAAACGACTGTGGAGGATATCCACTTCTTCTTTGGGTTTGTATCCGGTCATCATGCTGTTGAGAGATCCGGCGATGGCAAAAACCGACATATAGACATGGGTCAGATAAAAGGCCAGTATAGCCATTCCAAGAATGTTATGGACAATGGCATACAAACGTACTGTATCTAAAGCCGTCACACCCATTCCCCAAATGATATAGCCGGTATAGGCCATTACAATACCCCCAACTGTGGCCAACCAGAAATACATTTTCTGGCCAGCATTGTATTTGCCTGCAGGTACTGGTTTTTTGTCCTTACTCAGGTAGCCTCCGAGCATAAACACCCAGGCTATGTCATGACGTTGAGGGAGCATATCCTTACACCACATTATAAGCATCAGTACAGCCGGAAGAACGAAAACCATCGCCGCACCTATATGCACATATCTGGCGAATCGTACCAACGTCCCGCCACCAAGAAATGTACCCAGCACCATCATCAGCCCGGTGAGAGCCAGCAGAGAAAAACTGACCGCTGCAAAAAAATGGACAACTCTGGTAAAGAGGGGAAAAAATAATATCTGCTCGCCGTCGTGATCAAAATGTTTAGCTCCAATAATCAAATAGTGCAGTAGAAACACTCCGGGAACGGCTGTAATGATGACCAGAAAGACTTTCCAGAACCATTGTCCCTGAAGAGTGGTAAAGAGCTGGCCGTATCCCTGCCAATCTCCAGTAATCGTGCCGATGAGTGTTTGGTAATAATCGGCTGATGAACCATCCGAAAAACCAGTGAGGTTTTGGCCTTCCTGAGCGAAAACAATAGCAGCGAACCCTGCCACAAGAAAGAAAATGAGCAGAAAAACAGGTCGAAGAGACTTTTGCATAGTGTGCTCCTTATCAAGGATACTCCAGCCTCTGTGTTGTTTTTTAGAGGCTGGAGTGTTCAGTTATGCATAAGACAAATACTGTCTGTCTATTTTGGATATGCCGTGGACCAACCCCAGGCGTTAACGCCGGAACCGCGCTTGAAGACGCGTTCTCGATAGACATCCGCAACCACATCAGCATCACCGGCGAGCAGTGCCTTGGTAGCGCACATTCCGGTGCAGAGTGGCACTTTCCCTTCAGCTATACGGTTCTGGCCATAAAGTTTTAACTCCTCAGCACTGAAATTTTCCTCGGGTCCACCGGCGCAGAAGGTGCACTTATCCATGGCACCTCTGGCCCCAAATACATTGCCTGCCGGGAACTGTGGAGCACCAAACGGACAGGCCATAAAACAATACCCGCAACCGATGCATGTTTTTTTACTCACCAAGACGATACCATCTTCACGCTGGTAGATCGCATCGACTGGGCAGACAGCAATACAAGGTGCGTCTGCGCAATGCATACAGGAGATCGAAATAGATTTTTCCCCTGGCTCTCCCTGCTTTAAGGTAACAACCCGGCGGCGGTTAACACCAACGGGAACATGATTTCCTTCCTTACAGGCTACAACGCAACCACCGCAATCAATACAGCGTTCAACGTCACATAAGAATTTCATTCTTGCCATTATGTATTCCTCCTTGTCAACGTTGATTAAGCACGGGTGACTTTACACAGACCATCTTTGGTCGCCTGCATCTGCGTGACAATGTCATAGCCATAATTGGTGACGGTATTGGCCGGATCACCGACAGTAAACGGTGCATGTCCATCGGGATAATCTTTTACATAAGACTCACCCATCAAGGTGCCGGCAAAATGAAATGGCAAAAAGATCGTCTTCTCATCAACACGCTTGGTTAATTTGGCTTTAACTTTGATTTTAGCACCTTCCGGTGATTCAATTATCACCAGTCCACCTTCTCGAATCCCCAGGTTGTTGGCCAAACGTGGATTAATCTCGACGTACATTTCCGGCTGTAGCTCAGCGAGATATTTGTTGCTTCTCGTCTCGGCGCCACCACCCATATGCTCCACAACACGTCCTGTCGTGATAACAATAGGATATTCTTTCACCAGATCGGGATTCTGCTCACTCTCATACTTCGTAAATACTCTGAAATGATTGGGCAAATCTTTATAGGTGGGATATTTTGCAATCAGATCCGGACGTGGTGAATGCAGGGGTTCACGATGAATAGGTACCTGGTCCGGGAAGTTCCAGACGACGCAACGGGCACGGGCGTTGCCAAATGGAGCCATTCCCCGAGCTATGGCATCTTTTAAGGTCTTCTGGGAGAGGTCGGTCTTCCAGTTGGTGCCGGGCACAACATCCTTGAATTCAGGATACCCCCCTTTAACCTCGCTGCCCGGATTGTAAACACCTGCGGCCGCTAATTGATTTTCAGTGCGCCCGCTGCTGTCATATGTTTTCTCATCACCAAATCGGTTACGGAAGGGCAAACCACCTTCGGCGACCGGCTTGGAAATATCATAGAGTATCGGTGTCCCTGGGTGCTCTGTAGTCCAGCAAGGCCAGGGCATACCATAATAATCGCCATCACATGGACCACCTTTTGCCTGCAGATCATCAATATCGAAAGTATGCCAGTTCTCCATGTGTTTTTTTATCCGCTCGGGGGTCTGACCATTATACCCGATAGTCAAAGAACCGGAACCAAGCTCACGGGTTATATCTTCAGGAATCTGTTTGATATTTTTATAAAACTTATCAGCAAAACCAAGTTTATTGACCAGAAGTTCCATGACCTGATAGTCATCTTTACTGTCATAAATTGGCTCGACCACCTTATTACGCCATTGAATCTGGCGCGATGTGGACGTCACTGAGCCGGAAGTCTCATATTGACTGGAGCCCGGCAGAATATATACATTGTCGGTTTTGGTGACTGCTGACGCTATAGTCGGGAACGGATCTACTATTACCAGCAATTCAAGCTTATTTAAGGCCCTGACCACCCTGTTATATTGGGAATTCGAATTAGAGCCACAGCCCCACTGAATCATGGCCTTAACTGGAGTAGGAGATTCAATTTGCTCTTCATTGAGCACGCCTTCATACCACCTGGCTAAGGTGAACCCTTTTTTATTCATCCACTCTTTTGCTGGGAAGCGGCCCACCATCCAGTCATAATCTACATCCCATACCTTGCACCAGTGTTTCCATGCGCCATCAGAAAGGCCATAATAGGCGGGTAAATTATCTGACAGAACACACATGTCGGTTGCTCCCTGGACATTGTCATGACCACGGAAAATATTGGTGCCGCCACCAGATTTACCCATGTTGCCAAGAACGAGTTGCAGGATACAAAAAGCTCGAGTGATAGAAGAGCCGATTGAATGCTGGGTACCACCCATGCACCAGGTCAGACTGGTTGGCCTGTTGGTCGCGAGTATTTCTGCAATCCTGGTAACCTCAGATGCCGGAATACCGGTAATATCCTCGACTGCTTCCGGTGTGTAATGAAGGGCAACTGCAGCCATTTCCTGATACCCGGAAACTCTGGTCCGAATGAACTCTTTGTCCTCCCAGCCATTGGTAATTACCGCGTTGACAAGGCCCATGATAAACGCTGTATCTGTACCAGGCCGAATGCGGACATAATCGGTTGCTTTGGCAGCGAGCTTGGTAAACCGTGGGTCGACAACGATGATCGGCGCGTTATTTACTTCTTTAGCATGGAGGATATGCTGCATAGCAATGGGATGCGCCTCAGGAGCATTCGAGCCAATAAAGATCATGCTTTTGGTGTGCCTGATATCGTTCAGGCTGTTGGTCATTGCACCGTACCCCCAGGTATTAGCAACACCGGCCACAGTTGTGGAGTGACAGATACGGGCCTGATGGTCAATGTTGTTCGACCCCCAGAATGCAGCAAATTTTCTCTGCAGATAGGCCATCTCATTTGATACCTTGGCGCTGCCGTTAAAATGCAGGGCATCCGGGCCATCATTTGCACGCAGATCAAGCAATTTTGCGCTGATCTCGTCGAGCGCCTGATCCCAGGAAATGGTCGTCCATTTTCCATTTACCCGCTTCAGTGGTTTTTTAAGCCGTTTTTCGCTGGTTACCATATCAATAGCTCCGGCACCTTTACAACAGTGAGCACCGCGTGAAACGGGATGATCTAAAGCTATCTCCTGACGAACCCATACACCGTTCTGAACCTCGGCCTCAATACCACAACCCACAGCACAGTAGGTACAGATTGTTCTGACTTTTTTAGAGCCGATGTATGGTTCATTCTTGCCGGATGCTGCATTTACCTTGGAAGTCATCCTGCTGGTCATGGCAACCCCGGTCAAGGCGGCTGTCGCCGCCGACAGTTTGAGAAAAGACCGCCTGGCAATCTTTGGATTCAGAGTTACTCTGCGCTCAGCAGAATCCGGACAGCTCCCAGAGGAAGATTTTATTTTGATTCTCGCCATTGATTATTCTCCTTATTGAGTAGAAGAGTAGAATATTTCCTGGTGGCTTATGACCTCAGAGTTTCGTAGTATTTTTTAAAACTCTCACTCTCATGGTAAAGGGTTTCATCTAAGGCATTGGTGGAAGATACAGACTTTGCTTTTGCAGGTCTAACAGTGGCTGCAGCCCCAATCACAGCAGCGGTTCCAACCAAAACGTGTTTAAGAAATGAGCGTCTGTCGTCTTCTTCATTCTTTTTCATAAACCCTCCTTTTGGTATTCATATTGAGCAAAAGAATCACAGGAAGAACAAAGTTTGATTTTACCACTGATCAATAATACTGAATTATAGTTTAACCATACATTATACTTAATATTTATGGGAAGTCAATGTCATCTCATTGTACTTCCGAGGATACATTATGGTTTGTCGCGAATTTTTAAAAAATTTCAACATCCCATTTCCCCGGATCAACTGTATGGCCAAGGGGCAGAAGGTTTTCGCTAAACTTTGTGCGGACACTCACCAAACATGCTGATTATGTGGCATCTACATTCAATGGGAAGTTCCCGTTAGCTCACCATGATAGTAATCTTCTGAAAGCATGCTTATGATGTAACTAGTACCACCGATCCACCGAATTGATCGGAGTTGATATCTCCTGTTATTTTCATATGGGAGAAAATTTATAAGGAGGTGTGTTATGGCAATGTTACTATCTTCAGGAAAGAAAATCTTGTTGGACCAAGAAGGTTTCATGACAGATTATGAGCAATGGGATGAATCAGTTGCTGAGGCAATAGCCAAACGGGAGGGAATTGAGCATTTAAACACAAAGCAAAAGAAAATTATTGAATATTTGCGATCTTATTACCGCAAACATGAAAATTTTCCGATTTTAGGGCGTGTTTGCAAGAACACCAAACAACATGGCAAGTGCGTTGACCTGCAATTTACCAATCCAGAAAAGGCCTGGAAAATAGCAGGATTACCTAAGATCGATGGAGTTCATTTTGTATCTCACGATGGCGGTGATCATTTCATTATGGAAGATTATTGCTAGGTTAAAAGGTCCAGAAAAAGCAGCGTTGCCTTGTGGTAGCGATAATTCCAGACCATAAATTAAAAGAGAGCTGGAACAATCTTTCAGTTGGGAACACATATTCTCGTCAGGATATCCTCAGATTTCCAAAGGGTTATTCTTTTTCATTTTCCCGATATCGTCAAATCTATTTACACACATGGCAGCGCCTATCGGCCGACATCAATCGTGTTTAATAAGATGTCGGCTTAGAGTGCTTTTTCGTCCAATTGAGGTTCAAAGACCTGTGTCTCGACCGCTGAAAATTTGAACCTTTGCCCTCTTGCATTAAATCGCCTCAAAGGTAAAAATGGGTGCCACAAAACACCAATCTCTACCTTTGATTAAATGCTGGATCAGAAGTGAAATGTGGTTATTAGGTACACCTGGCTTGTTTCATAATCGCTATCGAGTCCGGCGCCACTGAGGTATGATCTATTGTCGTAGCTATAGTTATTGTACCCCCCATTCATTCGGGTTAAATCTTTCATACACGAATCCCGTTGTGACAGACCACGAATCGTTTACCTGATAGATACCTTTAACCCCAAGTTGGGTGATGAGCTCTGATCTTAATTAAACCGTCATGCCCCGCTTCCGGGGCATGATGAAATAGCAGCTTAATAAGGCATGGTTTGGACAAGTCCTGTTGCACTGATCTTTCAGGTCATTGTCGAATCAGTCGTAATACTCAGGTGCCTGTTTAAATTCCTTCCATGCCACGGGATCGTGGCCGGTGACCACTTTCACCCCCTGGGTTTCCTGGAGGAGGCGCATACGGTTGACCGAACGAACTGTTTCTCCGGCATTCCACATAAGACCCGGCAAGGTGCCGTTTTTCAAATTTTCTGCCGTGTAACAGGAATCAGCGGCAAAAAACATTGGTCCGCTGTTCGGCAGGTTTACCAGAATCGACTGATGACCGGGAGTATGGCCAGGTGTAAAGTAAAGTTTGATTGCGCCATCGCCGAATAGATCGAATCCGTCGGTATTCCAGCCTTCCAAAATATACCAGTCGACCTCCTTGTCGAAGTCCTTGCGGATGTACGCAAGTTTCATATAAGGGTCCGGGACATAGGCAAAGTGCAACTCCTCACGCTGGACAATGTACTGGGCGTTGGGGAAATGACCAACACCGCCGGCATGGTCCAGATGCAGGTGAGACAATATAACATAGCGGATATCTTCCGGAGCAACGCCTACCTTCTTGATGGCGTTGACACACCACTGCTCTTCGGTCATCACCGGATCATAGGCACCCAGAATATCTCCCCAGTGTTTTTCCTTCTCGTGGATAATTTCAAAGGCATTGCCTGTATCAAAAAGCACCTTTCCTTTCGGGTGGTCGATCAGCAGAAATGGCACCGGTACATCAAAATTCTCGCCTACTCCCTGATTGAGGGTAAAGAAATGCCTCTGGCTCTTTAAAATACCTGCTTCAAACAAATACAGTTTCATAGTGTCACTCCTCCATTGATGGATTACCAATTCTTTATCGATTGCCTGAAAATCTCAGCCAGATCCTGCGGCGTCGGTTTTCGGGGTGAGATGGTCAGCAGTCTCTGCTGCTTCCAGGCACCTTCCGTCAACCCTGGAATATCCTTCTCTTCATACCCCAATGCTCCAATGCCATTTGGAAAACCAATATCCTTCATCAAATCTATCAACGCCTGGGCAAGACAGTCACCCGCTTCCTGCAAAGGAATCCCTTCCGTGTCATAGCCAAGTGCCGCTGCCGCCATGAGATGACGCTCCCGTTGAGCAGGGGCGGTGAACCTAAAACAGGCAGGAGCGGTAACGGTAACAGAAATGCCGTGCGGTACCATAGGCTCGGAAGCATTATAATCCGGCGGTAAATAATTTTTCACCATGCCGGCGATGGGGTATCCAAGTGCGTGAGGGAGATGGACTCCGGCATTACCAAAACCAATTCCGGCAAAGGTTGAAGCAGCCATCATATGGTAACGGGCGTCGAGGTCACAGGGAGAAATCATAGCCCTTCGTAAATAGGCACCGCCAAGTTCAATCGCCTTATGGCTCCACAGGTCGGCGATAGGGTTCGACCCGATATAGGGCGGCCTTTGTTGCGGTGTTGCCGGTTTGAACCTGGTGTTATATGGTACTGCGGTAAAAGATTCGATCGCATGGGTCAACACATCCATTCCGGATGATGCGGTGACCATCGGCGGCATGGTAAGGGTATTCAGGGGATCGATAATGGCCATGGTCGGCCTGATGCAGAAATGAGAGATTCCCGTCTTTAAGTGTAAATCCAAAAGATCGAGGACAATCACCGTTGTCGCCTCACTGCCCGTTCCGGCAGTTGTTGGAACTGCTATCAGGGATTTTAGCGGTCCCGGCACGGGAGTTCCTTTGCCGATGGGTGGATTAATATACTCCAATAGATCTGCGGGATAGGTTCCGTACAAATTCATGGCTTTGGCTGTATCAATGACGGATCCGCCGCCAACAGCCACGAATCCGTCAAAAGTCTTGCCGCCGAGAAAGGTGATCGCCTCTTTGAAACTGACATCCGTGGGTTCAACGCCGACTTTGTAATACGGCACCGATTCTATTCCTGCATCAGCCATAATTTTCTCAATTTTTGTGAGCAGACCCGTCGCAACAAGCTGCTGATCACTCACGACAACAACCCGCTTCAGTTTGAGTCGATTGAGTTCATAACCCAATTCCTCGGTGGCCCCATAACCAAATTTCGTCGGTGTCGTGGACATTGGAATTATCGTCTCAGTGGGTAAATCATAACTTGATAGTGCTTCCAAAGTATCACCTCTTTGTAAAAGTTCGATTGCTCTCTGGCCGAAACTGCCATTGAGGAGAAGAATTAAAACTACGACAGGGGTTCCTGTAAAAACCGGTTTCAGGTTTTTACAGCAAGTTGGTTGCCAATCTTGCCGGAAAAGCTGAAACTTGCCTTAAATGCTGGCTAACAATGCTTAATCATTAATGAAGAAAATTTATAGAAACGTTGAATAAACAAGGAGACAGGGAGAATTTTCGCAGCACTCCCTGCAATCCTGCAGGCAAAGCTGCATTTCTGCAGATTTAGAGAGTTTTTTTCAGTTTACGAATCAAAGTGGTGGGATCAATACCGAGGGCTTTTGCTGCATCGGAAGCTTTGACATGTTTCTCCAGCGCCTCCTCAATGAGTTTCTTTTCAAATCTTTGTACCGCGATTTTCAATGGTAAGACATCCGGCAACGATGCATCCTTCTCTTTTACTCTTTTTGATGAACAATTGAGTAATTCATCGGGTAGATCTGCGACTGAAACCTGATTTGTTGAAGAATAGATCATTAACTGATCAACAACATTACGAAGTTCACGGATATTGCCGGGCCAGTCATAAGCCAATAAAATTTCCTGGACTTCCGGGGACAAAAATCTTGTCATGCCGTATACGGTAGACAGTCGGGACATAAAGTGATGAATAAGTGGTAATATATCTTTTTTCCTCTCTCGAAGAGGACTCATCTTGATAGTAAGGACTTTGATACGATAATACAGATCGCTGCGAAAAGACCCGTCTTGGATGCAGGTTTGCAAGTCTCTGTTTGTGGCACAAATAATACGAGTTTGAATTTTTCTGGTTTTGTTGCTGCCAAGGGGGCGAATACATCCTTCGTCCAGTGCAGTCAGCAGTTTAGCCTGCAAACCAAGGGGAATTTCACTGATTTCATTAAGAAAAAGAATCCCCCCATCTGCTGCGGCAAAAAGGCCGGTCTTGCCACCTCGGCTTGCCCCGGAGAATGCGCCTTCTTCGTACCCAAAGAGTTCAGATTCAAGCAATTCTCCGGGAATTGCCGAGCAGTTAACCGCAATAAACGGCACGGTCTTCTTTGTATTCCGTAAAAGATGGATATACTTGGCCAGCAGATCCTTACCGACCCCTGTCTCGCCGGTAAGAAGTATCGGGGCGTCATATTTGGCCGCCCGCACTACTTGCCAGAAAGTGGTAATTGTAAGTGGATCTCTTGCGATAACAGGCAGTTCAGCAAATTCCGGCAACTCGCCGTCAGGAGGTTTCCTTTCGCTGTTCCCTGTTGCATTTCGTGATATTACCAGGTCTGCACCACAACTCTTTATCCGATTATCACGTTCCAGGCACTTATGGGCAATCGTATCGAGAAACAGCAAATCCTGGACATATGTCAGAATGTAGGCAAGTTTGTTCTGTTCCGAAAAGACTGGTTTCCCGGTAACAAGAACATTCTTCCCGCAAAGGAGTGTCTGAAATAACGTTTGTTGTGAGAAGTTTTTATTTCGTAAACCGTTTAAAACCGACAAGGTGACGCTTTTTGAGAAAAAGCCTTTTTCAACAAGCTCGACGAGATTTCTTCCAACCAGATCATTTTCGGACAAAAAGGCTATTTTCTCATAGGATGGATTCACTTTAACAGTGTCTGCCTGGGGGGTAGCAACATACAGGCCGGTATAGGAATCGATAAAATCGGGATGATCATCCTCGGAGATAATTGTGTGCAAATCTTGCGTGTTTACGTGCGGAACATCTCTTTTAAATGAGACAAGCAGATGCCCCAACGGTTTGCCATAACTTGTCGATCGCAGGTTGACAACCTTGAAGGCTCTGTCCTTCTCCACCTCGGATTTTTTGAATCGCTTCCATAAAGCAGGCAGTGATTCCCGGATAGAAGAATGGAACCCGTATTTATGATCAAATTTATTTTCCTGCAGGAATGCTCGATTGCAATAGACCAAACGGCCATCGCCGGAAATAACCGAGAGGGAAACATCTGCCGTATCCAGAACTGCCGATGGCTGTTCGGTTCTAATCAGAATATCATTTTGACAATTGTGTAGATCCAGGAGTCGATACATTGTCAGGCTCCGCACAATAAGCAGTTATAGAAGAAAAAACATTTCCGTTAAAGTCGGAAAAGATTTTCAAGTAATGCTGATATAGAACTTCTCTATTACTCTTTTGAATAAATTATTTCAATTCATTTCAAAAATACAGAGAGAAAGGCCAAAACATAATCCATCAAATATACTACTAATATCACAATCATTTTCCCAACAACATCTATTAATGGATATCACAAGTAAGTCTCTCTCAGACCTCCAAACTTACATTAAAAACGGCAACCTTAATCAAATCAAAGAAACAACCACCGACTCGAAGTCAGTGGGTTTAAAATCGCGGACTGAAAGTCCAGCGACACCGGCTTCAGCCGGTTGATTTATTCGATGTCAAAACGATCATTGGGGCTGGATTCAAGTAATAAGTGCAACAGCGGTCGAGGAGCAGACTTCTGTAACCAAAGAAATTGCCGGCAATATTTCACAGGCAAGCCAGGGAATCCATGAAGTCAACGGAAACGTCAATCAGAGCTCGACTGTGGCAGTCGATATCTCCCAGAATATAGCTGAGGTCTCAGTGGCTTCCGGTAAAATATCCGATAGCAACAATGAAGTGAAAAACAATGCACAGGAACTGCTCGCACGTGCAACCGAATTGAATCGAATTGTGGGCAGATTCAAGATCTAAAGGAGTCATAACCATTATCTTGTTCTAACTCAGTCTTGCGCACTCCCCTTAAAAATAGAAGCGAGAGCCGTTTGATTTCGAGTAAGGGAAGTTTTTTGATATACGAGAAAAATCCTGGTAATCCAAGTTATTGGAGAGGTAGTAAACTCTTAAAAGTTGATTTTCTGGTTACAGGGTGGGAATCTCAATCCCGGAGAAAAATTGATTCAAAGGCTCAATACACTCGGTAAGAATCAACAAAAAAAAGGACTTAAAGCAATTAAGGGTGGTGTAAAATAAACAACCACCGACTCGAAGTCGGTGGTTTTGAAATCGCATACTGTAAGTCCATCAATACCGGCTTCATAGCAGGTTGGCAATATACTGGCCGATGGGATAGGCTCGCTCTGGCGTCTGGTCGTCCTGGCGGATCATCGAGATTAAGGTTCGCAGTCTGGCCAGTGGGCCGAACTTGCCGGTAGAGAATTCGTCCTCGGTTTCCGGAGACCGGCACCAGGCCCGAACAAGTTGGGGAGAAACAGAAAGCAGACGGGCCAGTTCGACGGCATCACCCCGCTGAAGAACGAGGTCTATCACTTCATAGTCGCGTGGGAGTTTGGTTTCTCTGGGTATCACAACTTCTCCTTTTGATGAAAATGAGGTCTTTATGTATAGGTGCACTGGCACCAAACTGAATTTGATTGCTAAAACGCCCGCCCCCCTGTTAGTTTGTTTGAGCTGCCAAGCAATAAACGCCCTAACTGTGTCCGGGGAACGGGACTTTTTTATTTCCCGTCTACTTCAGTCAGTTCCGGCCAAATTTCAGAAACAGGAATATGCACAGCTTCCGAAATCTTTTGGCGAATTGCCGGTGATTTTGAATTCCCATTGATCACCGCGTACACATTGACCTTGTTATAGCCAATTGATTTCGCAAATTCGGGCACTGTCATCACTGTTTCAACCATGATGTGGCCTATTAGCTTACGTGTCTTCATGTAACTATTGCTACACATAGTCACTATTAAAACAACGTAAAAAGCACCATTAGCTACCTATGAATACCATTAGCAAACGATTACAAGCCGTTATGGATGAATAAAAATCACCCAGCAACAACTTGCCGAGGCAATTGGGTCACAACGCCCAACTGTCAGTAGATGGTTAAAGGGAGATCCAGAACCGAGCAGAAGTAGTTGTTTAAGAATTGCCTCAGCAACTGGATGCAGCTTTGATTGGCTATGGGAAGGCAAAGGGAAAATAATGCAATACACTCCCCCTCCTGGAGGTCAGATTGATTTCAACTTTGGCACAAAAAAAACTGCCTCAGAGTTATCACCAATAGAAGAAAGCCTCTGTATGGTCAGGGACTATAAACAACTTGCTTTGTTGGACGCCGACACTCTCGGCGAGATCCAGACTTGGATCAACGATAAAGAAAAAGAGAAACCCGGTTTTACCTCTTGGTTCAGGATCGAGTTTGAAAGACGTTTCCCGGAATTCGACGAATGGAAGCGAGAAATAGGGAAGGAAGGATAGCGCCAAGAGGCGCAAAAATACAAAGGGAGAGAAAGGCGACAAAAGCATTATGGCCCGTAAACAAAACAGCGTTTTTGAAGACATTGCTGAGATAACATCCAAATTCCCCTGGTGGGTAGGTGTCTCTTTAGCTTTGGTCTCCTTCTTGTTTTTGCACTCCTATGCTGGAAAAGATCTTCAACCAGTTACGATATCAGGGGTAGATGGTATCTTTAAGAGTGCACTCCCCGGTTTGCTGCACGTCCTTTCATTTTTTGGTCAGATTATACTCCCCGTAGCATTTTTGTTGGGATCGATGGCTTCAGTAATTTTGACCGTCAAGAGAGCAAAATTATATGACAAAACATCCCGCAACGCTTCTCAGAATTCTTTAGATAATATGTCGTGGCGGGATTTTGAATATTTGGTGGGAGAATACTTTCGACGTAGGCAATTCAGCGTGGAAGAAACCAAATTTGGTGCAGATGGGGGCGTTGATCTGATAGCTACGAAAGGGATGGAAAAATATCTTATTCAATGTAAGCATTGGAAAGCATACAAGGTCGGAGTGAAGGTTGTCCGTGAGCTGCTTGGAGTTATGGTTGGAGCCGGGGCAACGGGCGGATTTGTAGTTACTTCAGGTGAGTTCACTAAAGATGCAATACACTTTGCAAAAGCCAATAATATTTTAATATTGGATGGCAAAGAATTGCTTAACAATATGAAATCAAATGCGATATTCGATGGACAACCAAAGAAGAAAAAAGGCGGTAAGCTGCCATTAATCCCATTTGCTTTCGTAGGCCTTTTGGTTGCTGTTGTGTGCTATTTTTTGTTGTATCCCGGATCAAATACCTACTTCTATTCAATTCTACCATCCCAGATGAGGGGATATCTCCCTAACGGTCAAGAGTATCGCGACGGAAAAAATACGCAAATCAACATACCAATTAAGCAGACGGAACAAAAAAATGGCAGATTTACAAATGATCAGGTCACAAAAGCCATGCAAGAAGTTCTTAGTAAAAAGGAAAGTGAGCAGCTTAAAAACATAAAGACAGATCAGGCAGGAAAGAAACAAAAATTTCTTTATGAAATTGAGCTTTTTTCAGGGGGACGGATTACCACAGATAACGTAATCATCACGGATAAGGTAGTTTCTTACAAAAGTGATAAGGGCCTTATTATTTCTCTCAACAGAGAAGAAGTCAAAGCAATGAAGAAAACAAAGTTGGATAACTAACTGTTGCAATGCAGAGTAAAGTGGCAAGATTTGAATCTTGGCAACAGCGGCAACACAGTCACTTTTGAGCAATATGAGTCAAGTAAAGACAGCCCTTTCCGAAGTATAAAAATTTATTTTTTTCAAACAGAAAAGGAGAAATATTATGGGAGACAAAGGCGGAAAGAAAGATAAGGAAAAAAGTCAAAAACAAACTAACCAAAAGCAGAGTCAAAAAGACAAGAAAAAGGCCGACAAACAGCCTATTACAAAGTCTTAATGACCAAAAGTGGCAGGAATGTAGATTAAGCACTGGATCCATCAGAGGCTTATGGACGGATCCAAATTTTTCTAATCGAGACAGAGTTGAATACACTGTCCATAGAATTTCTCCCGGGTCATGATTTCATTGGAAATCATGTTAACTTTCATCCAAGCTTACAAGAGTTAATAACAGCCCTGCCCTCCTGGTCCCTACCCTGGCATCAGTGTCCCGCCAGCTTGATATGGACAAGAAAATTCTCATCGCCAAAAATGTTTTCTGGCGATGAGTCCTGCGCTAACTTGTCTGACGTGGATAGCCAAGGCGATTAGCGTACTCATGGCCTTAATATGTACGGTTATTCAACGCTTAAACTGCTCATGTCAATCACAAAGCGGTGTGCCACATCTCCTTTAGCAAGGTGCGCAAAGGCATCATTGACTTCATCTGCGCGGATCATCTTGCATTCCGGATGGATGTTATGTTCAGCGCAGAAATCCAGAACTTCCTGAGTCTGCTTGATACCGCCGATCAACGATCCGGCAATACGACGACGCCCCATAATCAGTCCACCTGATGTAAATTCATCCATGGTGCCAAGCTGACCAACTATAACAAGCGACCCTTCAATATCAAGCAATGGTGTGTAGATATCCACATTATGTTTGACAGGCACGGTATCGATAATCAAGTCAAATGAAGATCCTGCTTTTTCCATGGCATCCTTATCCGTGGAGACCAGAATATCTTTTGCGCCTAGTTTTTTTGCGTCCTGCTCTTTCCTGTTTGAACGGCTGATAACCCTCACTTCTGCGCCCATGGCCACAGCCAGTTTTACCGCCATATGTCCGAGTCCTCCCAGGCCGATCACACCAACGCGGCTGCCTTCCTTGACACCATAATAGCGCAAAGGCGAGAAGGTGGTAATCCCGGCACAGAGGATGGGGGCTGTTCTGGAAAGGTCCAGGGTGTCAGGAATGCTGAGAACAAATTCTTCGCGCACCACAATATGCTTGGAATAGCCGCCTTGGGTAATTTCGCCGGAAATGCGATCCGATGAGCCATAGGTCAGCGTCATTCCATTGCGGCAGTATTGCTCCTCATGGTTCTGGCATTGATCACATTCCTGGCAACTGTCAACCATACATCCAACCGCCACCTTATCACCGACCTTGTATTTTTTCACATCCGGGCCGACATCTATCACCTTACCGACGATTTCATGACCAGGCACGAGCGGGTAGGACTGAGGTCCCCAGTCGCCATTAACCGTATGAAGATCGGAGTGGCAAACCCCACCGAAAAGAATTTCAATCGCCACATCATTCGGGCGTAAGTCTCTACGTTCAAAATGAAATGGCACCATATGTGCGTCTGCAGAATGTGCTGCATATCCAATTGTTTTCACTATGTAATCTCCATATATGTTTGTATGATTTTATATTAAAAAAAGGTAAGTGGTGGTTTTTCGCCCACACAATTAGGAATTTAAGACATAGATTAAATTTGTCACTGCCTGATTTTCTGTTAATGTTGCCTCTTCCACTAAAGTTCATAGCCAGGCTTTTGGTGTGCGGGAAAATACTTACTAAAAACATCTTCCACCTGGAACACCTTTTTTAATATTAAGCGAAACATAAAAAAGCCTTTGGATATCAATTTCAATAAGGCTTTTGCGCAGTTTTAAAATATATTTCTATTGAAATCACATGTACTCAAAAGATGGTCTGTTACGGCTGGCGGGTTTATCCAGATATTTTCTGGCATGTATTAATGCAATTCCCTTTCTCGTTGCAATCCTGATTAACTGTTCACTATCCATGTGACATGCATATTCGACAAACTTGATTGAATAACCAATGGTAATAACAAACAATAGATGGTAACACTATGACTACAAGTAAGCCTACAGGACAGCACTACTACGCCGTAGCAACAACAGTACTATCACGGTCAACTGTCTACCTCTTGCTACATCTTTTTTAATTGGTGGATGGGTAGGAATGGTTCAGATATGTTGGACATATGTTGACCTTTAACGAAGGAAATATTTGTTATGCAACGACACTAAGATTCAATTGTATTTTCAAATTTATTGCCAAAATATTATGTCATTCGAAAGCTGTTATACAAATTCCCGCATTATTCTAACGGAAGGAGCAATTGTTGAAAGGCTCAAGAATGAATTTAATGTGATGCTTGACCCATTTGTAAACCATGCTGGCCTGCTTTATGATTTCCCCCATGCGTTGACAGACATCTACAAAGAATACATCGAAATTGCCTGTCGCTATCATCTACCGATTATGTTGATGACACCAACCCGAAAAGTGAATTCAGAGACTCATCAACAGTCAGCGTTTCGTGACAGACCTTTAATTAGCGATTCATGTAATTTTCTGAAAGATATAAAAAATCAATACTCGGATTATTTTTCTCCCAACATCTTTGTTGGAGGGCTACTCGGCTGCAAAGGTGATGCGTATTCATCGGAAGGTGCTCTTGATACGGTTGCGGCTTACAAGTTCCATAAAAATCAAGTCGACGAATTTAGAAAAAAGGGAGTCGACTTTTTGTTTGCTGGCATTATGCCTGCTCTTAGCGAAGCAATTGGACTGGCTCAGGCAATGGCTGAATCTAGAATTCCTTACATTATCAGCTTTATGATTCGCAAAGACGGCTGTCTGCTCGATGGTATAAGTATAGCCGAAGCTATCCGCACCATTGATAAATCCGTAAACCCTCAACCTCTATGTTATATGTCAAACTGTGTTCATCCTTCCAATTTGATACTTGCAATAGAGTGCAAGGCAAATAAGCATACCTTGCAAATGAATCGTTTCTTGGGGATTCAAGCCAATGCTTCTTCGCTCACTCCAGAAGAGTTGAATAATTGTGGAATGTTACAGCAAGAGAACTTCGATAAAATGGCTGAGCAAATGCTCTATCTGGTAAAACGACATCACTTCAAAATTCTGGGTGGCTGCTGTGGGACAAACGGTGTGTTTATTGAGGCTCTCGCGAAGCAATCATTAACTAAGATTTAAGTCTTCTGCTTTGTTACCAGGGATTACAAGTTAAAGCAGTGCGCAAAATCAGAGCAACTTTATGGTCAAATAATGCTGAGATTGTTTCATTTTTCTGATTTATTTCAACTCAATCAGATGATACACAAAACGATAGAATATTCTTATTCTGGTCTTTATCCAGATCGGGCAGTTTTTTTTTCAAGAACTATCACTCTGAAGACAATATCCGGCTGTTGATCGGGATGAGGTGTATAAGGAGATTTTTGAGCAGGCTGAGAATTTCAAGAAGCATCGGGGTGTAATCAGTGGGTAATATATCGGCGCTCTCTGTATTGATTTGTTCCCATACCACTTGCTCATAACACCGAAGGAGATAAATGCGGTGCAAAAGGGACTGATTGAATTTTATAACAAAAATAATGCACCGAACAAACTGGTGTGCATCACCTTGAAATGCATAATAATTATGGAAAAGAATAACCAATTCATCATCCGAGGACCTTCTGGCGAAACACAGGAAAGAGAGTGAAAAAAGATGAGCAACACAGAGGAAAGTAACATCGTTCACACATGCAGTTTTTGCGGTGCATCCGAAAAAGACGAGAGGACAGATTGCATGATGAAGGCTTCAGACGACACCGTGATCTGCAATAGGTGTGTGAGGATCGCTGAAGCAATTATGGCAGAAAGGGAAAGAGATGCTATCCCTCTTTATCGCATCATCAACAAGATAAATCAAAGCACAGAGGAAAAACTCCGGCCTATAACCAGAATCCCTAAGAGATGGGTGATTTGCAAAGTTCATCTGCAAAAGCTCAGGCCATGCATTACGGCCTGTTCACCGGACGGTAAAAAATTTGAAACCTTCTCGATACCGAAACAACTCGCTCACTGGATGATTTCCCCTGATGAAGAAATCGATTTGGATAAAATCCGAAAGGACATCAAGAAGGATATAATTAACGCGGTGACGGAAGAGCTACTGCGGCATTGACGGAGGATACTTTGTTCGGCTTCGTAAGATACGTAAGAAAGTGAGACACGAGCTTAAAAATATGACAACTGGTTATGATCTAATCTGACAGGTAACCATAATGCCATAATGGTAGTCATAAGATGTTCTGTAACAATCTAAAGGCGTCTCTTATTTGGAATTCGTCAGGGAACCGACCTGTTGAGGGCCATCGACGTACAGTAGATCTGTTAAGTATTAAGATTGGCTGGAGAATTGTACATTCAATCTGGCAATATTAACGGTTGAGCTGTGCCGCCCGGCTTTTTGGGTCGGCACCAGCGATGGGTTAGCGAGTTCTCGATCTTACAACTTCTCATTCTCGTCGCAGCCTATTCGAAATCCAGAAAATCGCTGCAAAGAGTGAAACCACGAAGACGGCAAGAACAAATGAGAACAGCCCCGACCACTTAGTACCCAGTTGTGGATATGAGGCTTTCAGAAATGGCAGAACTACGAGATCTGCCAAACCAGCTGCGCCCACGAACCCAAACACGGCCGTTAGCCAGCGATCAACACGCGACCGCCCCTTCTCCGTTCGGTATCGGCGTTCGTCCAGATGCCAACGTGCATGCTCCTTGCCCGATTCGACAAGCTTCATGGTTCCGACTGCGTTTATCAGTAACCGTCTAAAGAACCCCTTCTATCCACAGCTCTGAGAATATGTTCCATTTGCTTCCATAAATCACAGGAGGCATATATGGAATCCCGAACCACTTTTCAAAGCAACAGCAAGCAAGTTTATTGGCAAGAACAGATCCGTAACTGGAAGGCCAGTGGCCTGAGTCAGAAAGTAACCGTCTAAAGAACCCCTTCTACCCACAGCTCTGAGAATATGTTCCATTTGCTTCCATAAATCACAGGAGGCATATATGGAATCCCGAACCACTTTTCAAAGCAACAGCAAGCAAGTTTATTGGCAAGAACAGATCCGTAACTGGAAGGCCAGTGGCCTGAGTCAGAAACAATTTTGCCGCCGGGAGTCACTCGCGCTCTCAACCTTTTCTTACTGGAAACGTAGAATTGAAATTCCTGAAACGCAAAAAGTAAAATTTTATCCACTTTCAGTGCCGCCCCCAATCACCCACCCAGCAGACTCCGGTTTGCTGCTTCATATTTGCCAAAGAAGGTATGCTATAGAGTTTAAGGAGGAATTTTCCCCGGCTGCACTGAAGAAACTCATATCGGCGTTGGAGCAATTATGATTCTTGATTTTCCCGGACACGTCCAGGTTTTCCTTGCCATCGGCGCCACCGATATGCGCAAGTCGATAAATGGATTGTCGTTACTCGTCGAAGAACAGTTTAGGCTCGATCTTTTTTCCGGTAGCTATTTTGTTTTTTGTAATAGGAGGCGTGATATCGTCAAAATCCTGTATTGGGCCGAAAACGGTTTTTGCATTTATGCTGAATTCGGCATAAATGCAATTATGCCGATGTTCTGATTATGCCGAACAAAATTCCTTGATCTGCTAACCCCAAGCACTCACGCCTCTGTTTACATTCCATCCTGTTCATCAATTCGGCATAATTCTGTTTTCATCTCCTCACATCCATTCACCCAAACTAGGAGGGAAGACAGTATGAGTGAAAATTCCTACTACACAAGGCCATGGATTCTCAATCGTTATTCCATAGGTCCAATTGCACCACACCTTACTCCATTTTCTGAGTTTCTCGCAAAACGGGACTACTCGTATGCAACTGGCCAGCGGTATGTTCGAGAAGCAGGCCACCTGAGCCGGTGGCTAGCCCGGCAAGAAGTCGGTATTGCCGAATTAAGCGAAGAAACTATCAGGACTTATTTGTGTTTCCGCTATCAAAACGATCAACTTCAGGTAAAAAAATGGCCCTACCAACATCTGCTCAACTACTTGCAGCAAGCAGGAATTGTCGGAAAACAGAAACCTGTGGAAACGCCTCCCGACCAATGCATCGCCAAGTATCAAGAGCACATGGTAAGAAATCAAGGTTTGGAAAAAGAAACTATGCGTGTGCGCATTCGGGTTGCTCGAAATTTCCTCTCACTTCAATTCGGAGAAAACAGTCTTGAGTTTGCAGATCTACTGCCTCGTCACATTGAACAATATTTTCTCAATCGATCGCACCACTGCAACACCACCACGCTTAAGACAGAAGCGTCTGCTCTCCGATGCTTTCTCCGTTTCCTGCAGTTCCGTGGTGACATCTCTGTGCACCTGGCAGATAACGTACCCACGATACCTTCCTGGCGACACACGACTATCCCGGAATTCCTTACCACTGACGAGATTAATTTGCTGATTCAAAACTGCGAGTGTGAGACGCCCCGAGGACAACGAGATAAAGCGATACTTTTATTGCTTATCCGCCTGGGATTACGAGCTATTGAGATTTGCCGATTAACCTTAGACGATATTGACTGGGATGCCGGATTCCTCAATATTCTTGGGAAAAGTGGCAAACGGGATCGGCTCCCTCTGCTTCAAGATGTTGGAGAAGCCATAAGCACTTATCTTTGCCACGGTCGTCCTCAGTGCTCAACTCGATATGTCTTTGTGCGAGCAATAGCTCCTTTTGAACCCTTTTCGAATTCACGCTCCGTTGCCAATGTAGTCCGCAATGCATTGCGACGCGCAAATTTGAATCCACCGGGGAAAGGTACTCACCTGCTGAGGCGTAGTTTCGCAACGATGCTGCTCCAGAGTGGAGCGTCTTTAACCGAGATAGGACAAATCCTTCGACATCAAAAAGCAGATACGACGGCCATTTATGCCAAGGTTGATCTTGGCCGACTACGCCCCATGGCTCGTCCATGGCCAGAAGGAGGAGATCAATGAGCAATCTACAAGATTACCTTCAAGGATACTTGGAATTGCGGCAGGCATTGGGTTACAAGCTGCGCACACATCGATCTTCTCTCCAAAACTTCGTGCAATTCGCCTTAGAGAAAAAGGCGACGACCATAACCACACAGTTAGCACTGGCCTGGGCAATTAAGCCGGATGGTGCAAATCCCAAATGGTGGGCTTACAAGCTGCGCATGGTTCATCATTTTGCCATTTATGTGCGAGGTCGAGACCATACCTCGGAGGTTCCCCCATTGACGTTGCTACCCTATAGCCACAGAAGACCAACACCTTATATCTACTCGGAAGAAGAGATCTCACGTTTAATTGCTGCCGCAAAATCGCTGCCCTGTCGTAAGGGGCTCAGGGGATTGACTTACCTCACCTTATTCAGTCTGATTTGGGTGACAGGTCTTCGTATTTCTGAGGCCTTAGCCCTCGACAGAGAAGACGTGGACTGCACCAACCAGTTGCTTACAATTCGTAATGCCAAATTCGGTAAATCTCGTCTGATCCCTGTGCATGTCTCTACCTCAAATGCCCTGACATATTATGCTCGCAGCCGTGATCAAATCTTTCCTGATGTTCAGTCTCCGTCATTTTTCCTGAGCACCATCGGTAACCGGCCAACCACCGCAATAGCCCAACTGACTTTCAGACAATTATCCACCAAGATCGGCATTCGGGATCCCAACCAAGGTAAAAAACCACGAATTCATGATATGCGCCACAGCTTCGCCGTGAAGAGCCTGATCGACATCTATAAAAGGGGTAACAATATAGAGCAGGCGGTGTACGCCCTCTCGATCTATATGGGCCACGTCGGTCCTTCCTCTACTTATTGGTACTTTTCAGCCATTCCCGAACTCCTGGAGCTGGCTCGCAACCGTCTTGAGGAAAAGCGAGGTAATCTATGAAAAACTCATCTTCTGCTCTGGCCTACAACTTAGAAGGATTCTTTATTGAAAGGCTGATGAACCAAAAACGGGTCAGCAAGGAAACTATTTTAGCTTATCGGGATACATTTCGCCTGCTACTCGAATACGCTCAACGTGAACTTGGGAAAACCCCATCAAAGTTATTGCTCGAGGACTTGGACGATTCACTCATCTGTAAATTCCTCAATCACTTGGAAGAGGGGCGCCATAACACTCCTCGGACGCGTAACCATCGTCTTGCAGCTATCCGTTCTTTTTTCAATTATGCATCCTTTCAGGAACCACAGCTATCCGGTCATATTCAGCGTGTCTTGGCGATTCCAACCAAGCGATACAAAAAGCGTGAGATCGACTTCCTGACTGTCGATGAAGTCGATGCAATATTGGCTGCTATTGACAGGTCCTCCTGGATCGGCCGGAGGGATCACGCCCTCATTTCATTAGCAATACATACGGGGTTGAGGGTCTCGGAACTCATCAATCTCCGTTGCAGCGACGTCATTTTAGGTAAAGGTGCTTATGTTCACTGCACTGGAAAAGGGCGAAAAGAACGCTCAATGCCTTTGGGAAAAACAGTATCGGAAGTCATTGTGCATTGGCTCGATGAGTTGGATGCTAACCCCACAGTTCCTCTATTTCCAACCCGGCAAGGGAAAAAAATCAACCGGGACACAGTTGCATACACTCTCGGTAAATATGTATCCTTGGCTGAACAGAATTGTTCATCACTCTTGAAAAAACGTGTAAGCCCCCATGTGCTTCGACATACCGCTGCTGTACATCTTCTCCAGGCCGGAGTGGATTTATCTGTCATTGCACTTTGGCTGGGGCATGAATCACTTGAGAGCACTCAAGCCTATATGAGTTCGGATCTGACACAAAAGATTAAGGTTCTCGAAAAAACACTCCCTATCAGTGCCAAACCGATGATCTTTAAACCTGATGACAAATTGATGGAATTCTTGAAGGCACTCTGAACCTATGGCAAAGTTGATGGTAACAAATTATGCCGAGGTATGGAACTGTGAATACCTTGTTATTCTATAGATATTCCTGTTACTACTCGGCATAATCAGAACATCGGCATAATTGCATCTGGATGAAACGTCTGGAAAAGGATGTATTTCGTTGGCCTGAATCAGAGCAGGAGGTTGTTGAGGTGAGCCAGACAGCTCTGAACTGGCTTCTTCAGGGACTTGATGTGCAGCAGGCACATAAACGACTAAAGTATAGCTCTGTTTCTTGATTAATATACTGATATTGCTACGTAAGTATTGATTTTTCCTTGAAATTGTGGTAGAGTTTTGTCATGTTAAAAACAGTCAAAACATTACCAGATGATCCAGCAGAATTAAAACGGATTATTCTTGAAACTGAACGCAGATACGAGAAGGAAAACGATCTGTTACGCGAACAGATCCGTTTGCTCCAGGCGCAGATGTTTGGCAAGAAAAGCGAAAAGGGGACGGCGGACTCAGGTGCCGTGCCGCTACCACTCTTCGATATGCCTGAACCGGAGGTCGAGCCGGAACCAGAAAAAGTCGAAGTCACTCCCCATCAACGCAAGAAACCAGGCAGGAAAAAATTACCGGAAAACCTTCCCCGTGAAATTATTGTCCATGACATCCCCGAACAGGACAAGATCTGCGGCTGTGGTGAAACCCTGGAGCGTATTGGTGAAGATATCTCAGAAAAACTAGATATCATTCCCGCCGTTATCCGCGTAATCAGGCACATCCGCCCCAAATATGCCTGCAAGAAATGCGAAGGGCTGGAAACAAACGGCCCAGTAGTGAAAATAGCTCCACCGCCCAGACAGATCATTGCCAAATCAATTGTTACGGCCGGGTTACTGGCATACATCCTCATCGCTAAATTTTGTGATGCTTTGCCGTTTTACCGGCAGGAACGTCAATTCCTCCGGATTGGGGTGGAAATATCCAGGGCAAATATGTGTAATTGGGCTATGAAGGCTGCAATTGCCTGTCAGCCGATCCTTGCACTGTTACAACAGGAGATCCGATCGGGCCCCCTGATAAATATTGATGAAACAACACTACAGGTTCTGTATGAACCTGGTCGGGCGGCATCGACTAAATCCTATATGTGGGTTTGTCGCGGAGGTCCGCCAGACCGACCGGCGTTGCTCTATCATTATGCCCCGAGCAGGTCGGCTGATGTTGCCAAAGATCTTCTCGAAGGATACAGCGGTGTGGTACAGTCCGACGGGTATAGCGGCTATGGTTTTCTCGACCACATGCCTGAGGTTCAGCATGCTGGCTGCCTGGCGCATGCGAGGCGTAAATTCACCGATGCGCAGAAAGCTCAGGGGAAAAATAAAAAATCAGGAAGTGTCGATATTGCCCTGGGCTATATTCGAAAAATCTATGCCATAGAAGCAGAGGCCAGAAAAAAAGAAATCACCGGCGAACAACTGCTGCAATCGCGCCAGGAAAAAGTAAAACCGATCTTCGATGACTTTTTCAAATGGTTGAGTAAAAAATCACTGCAGGTTGTGCCAAAAAGCCTCCTCGGCAAAGCCGTCAACTATACTCTTAACGAGTGGAGCCGGTTACTTGTTTACCTTGATCATCCCTTTGTGACGCCAGATAATAACCTGGCGGAGAATGCGATCAGACCCTTTGTGATCGGACGAAAGAATTGGATTTTCTCGGGAACTCCTGATGGCGCGAGGGCCAGTGCGGATCTGTACAGTCTCATTGAAACTGCAAAAGCGAATAAACTCGAACCATACAAATATCTGCGCTATCTGTTTGAGAAGATTCCTTTTGCAGAATGCGAAGCGGACTACCAAACTCTGCTTCCAATGAATCTGAGCCCAGAGCTGTTGGTGCTATCTGACAAACCTACTGGGGTTTAATTGGCGGATACGTCAGAAACAATTTTGCCGCCGGGAGTCACTCGCGCTCTCAACCTTTTCTTACTGGAAACGTAGAATTGAAATTCGTGAAGCGCAAAAAGTAAAATTTTATCCACTTTCAGTGCCGCCTCCAATCACCCACCCAGCAGACTCCGGTTTGCTGCTTCATATTTGCCAAAGAAGGTATGCTATAGAGTTTAAGGAGGAATTTTCCCCGGCTGCACTGAAGAAACTCATATCGGCGTTGGAGCAATTATGATTCTTGATTTTCCCGGACACGTCCAGGTTTTCCTTGCCATCGGCACCACCGATATGCGCAAGTCGATAAATGGATTGTCGTTACTCGTCGAAGAACAGTTTACGCTCGATCTTTTTTCCGGTAGCTATTTTGTTTTTTGTAATAGGAGGCGTGATATCGTCAAAATCCTGTATTGGGCCGAAAACGGTTTTTGCATTTATGCCGAATTCAGCATAAATGCAATTATGCCGATGTTCTGATTATGCCGAGTAGTAACAGGAATATCTATAGAATAACAAGGTATTCACAGTTCCATACCTCGGCATAATTTGTTACCATCAACTTTGCCATAGGTTCAGAGTGCCTTCAAGAATTCCATCAATTTGTCATCAGGTTTAAAGATCATCGGTTTGGCACTGATAGGGAGTGTTTTTTCGAGAACCTTAATCTTTTGTGTCAGATCCGAACTCATATAGGCTTGAGTGCTCTCAAGTGATTCATGCCCCAGCCAAAGTGCAATGACAGATAAATCCACTCCGGCCTGGAGAAGATGTACAGCAGCGGTATGTCGAAGCACATGGGGGCTTACACGTTTTTTCAAGAGTGATGAACAATTCTGTTCAGCCAAGGATACATATTTACCGAGAGTGTATGCAACTGTGTCCCGGTTGATTTTTTTCCCTTGCCGGGTTGGAAATAGAGGAACTGTGGGGTTAGCATCCAACTCATCGAGCCAATGCACAATGACTTCCGATACTGTTTTTCCCAAAGGCATTGAGCGTTCTTTTCGCCCTTTTCCAGTGCAGTGAACATAAGCACCTTTACCTAAAATGACGTCGCTGCAACGGAGATTGATGAGTTCCGAGACCCTCAACCCCGTATGTATTGCTAATGAAATGAGGGCGTGATCCCTCCGGCCGATCCAGGAGGACCTGTCAATAGCAGCCAATATTGCATCGACTTCATCGACAGTCAGGAAGTCGATCTCACGCTTTTTGTATCGCTTGGTTGGAATCGCCAAGACACGCTGAATATGACCGGATAGCTGTGGTTCCTGAAAGGATGCATAATTGAAAAAAGAACGGATAGCTGCAAGACGATGGTTACGCGTCCGAGGAGTGTTATGGCGCCCCTCTTCCAAGTGATTGAGGAATTTACAGATGAGTGAATCGTCCAAGTCCTCGAGCAATAACTTTGATGGGGTTTTCCCAAGTTCACGTTGAGCGTATTCGAGTAGCAGGCGAAATGTATCCCGATAAGCTAAAATAGTTTCCTTGCTGACCCGTTTTTGGTTCATCAGCCTTTCAATAAAGAATCCTTCTAAGTTGTAGGCCAGAGCAGAAGATGAGTTTTTCATAGATTACCTCGCTTTTCCTCAAGACGGTTGCGAGCCAGCTCCAGGAGTTCGGGAATGGCTGAAAAGTACCAATAAGTAGAGGAAGGACCGACGTGGCCCATATAGATCGAGAGGGCGTACACCGCCTGCTCTATATTGTTACCCCTTTTATAGATGTCGATCAGGCTCTTCACGGCGAAGCTGTGGCGCATATCATGAATTCGTGGTTTTTTACCTTGGTTGGGATCCCGAATGCCGATCTTGGTGGATAATTGTCTGAAAGTCAGTTGGGCTATTGCGGTGGTTGGCCGGTTACCGATGGTGCTCAGGAAAAATGACGGAGACTGAACATCAGGAAAGATTTGATCACGGCTGCGAGCATAATATGTCAGGGCATTTGAGGTAGAGACATGCACAGGGATCAGACGAGATTTACCGAATTTGGCATTACGAATTGTAAGCAACTGGTTGGTGCAGTCCACGTCTTCTCTGTCGAGGGCTAAGGCCTCAGAAATACGAAGACCTGTCACCCAAATCAGACTGAATAAGGTGAGGTAAGTCAATCCCCTGAGCCCCTTACGACAGGGCAGCGATTTTGCGGCAGCAATTAAACGTGAGATCTCTTCTTCCGAGTAGATATAAGGTGTTGGTCTTCTGTGGCTATAGGGTAGCAACGTCAATGGGGGAACCTCCGAGGTATGGTCTCGACCTCGCACATAAATGGCAAAATGATGAACCATGCGCAGCTTGTAAGCCCACCATTTGGGATTTGCACCATCCGGCTTAATTGCCCAGGCCAGTGCTAACTGTGTGGTTATGGTCGTCGCCTTTTTCTCTAAGGCGAATTGCACGAAGTTTTGGAGAGAAGATCGATGTGTGCGCAGCTTGTAACCCAATGCCTGCCGCAATTCCAAGTATCCTTGAAGGTAATCTTGTAGATTGCTCATTGATCTCCTCCTTCTGGCCATGGACGAGCCATGGGGCGTAGTCGGCCAAGATCAACCTTGGCATAAATGGCCGTCGTATCTGCTTTTTGATGTCGAAGGATTTGTCCTATCTCGGTTAAAGACGCTCCACTCTGGAGCAGCATCGTTGCGAAACTACGCCTCAGCAGGTGAGTACCTTTCCCCGGTGGATTCAAATTTGCGCGTCGCAATGCATTGCGGACTACATTGGCAACGGAGCGTGAATTCGAAAAGGGTTCAAAAGGAGCTATTGCTCGCACAAAGACATATCGAGTTGAGCACTGAGGACGACCGTGGCAAAGATAAGTGCTTATGGCTTCTCCAACATCTTGAAGCAGAGGGAGCCGATCCCGTTTGCCACTTTTCCCAAGAATATTGAGGAATCCGGCATCCCAGTCAATATCGTCTAAGGTTAATCGGCAAATCTCAATAGCTCGTAATCCCAGGCGGATAAGCAATAAAAGTATCGCTTTATCTCGTTGTCCTCGGGGCGTCTCACACTCGCAGTTTTGAATCAGCAAATTAATCTCGTCAGTGGTAAGGAATTCCGGGATAGTCGTGTGTCGCCAGGAAGGTATCGTGGGTACGTTATCTGCCAGGTGCACAGAGATGTCACCACGGAACTGCAGGAAACGGAGAAAGCATCGGAGAGCAGACGCTTCTGTCTTAAGCGTGGTGGTGTTGCAGTGGTGCGATCGATTGAGAAAATATTGTTCAATGTGACGAGGCAGTAGATCTGCAAACTCAAGACTGTTTTCTCCGAATTGAAGTGAGAGGAAATTTCGAGCAACCCGAATGCGCACACGCATAGTTTCTTTTTCCAAACCTTGATTTCTTACCATGTGCTCTTGATACTTGGCGATGCATTGGTCGGGAGGCGTTTCCACAGGTTTCTGTTTTCCGACAATTCCTGCTTGCTGCAAGTAGTTGAGCAGATGTTGGTAGGGCCATTTTTTTACCTGAAGTTGATCGTTTTGATAGCGGAAACACAAATAAGTCCTGATAGTTTCTTCGCTTAATTCGGCAATACCGACTTCTTGCCGGGCTAGCCACCGGCTCAGGTGGCCTGCTTCTCGAACATACCGCTGGCCAGTTGCATACGAGTAGTCCCGTTTTGCGAGAAACTCAGAAAATGGAGTAAGGTGTGGTGCAATTGGACCTATGGAATAACGATTGAGAATCCATGGCCTTGTGTAGTAGGAATTTTCACTCATACTGTCTTCCCTCCTAGTTTGGGTGAATGGATGTGAGGAGATGAAAACAGAATTATGCCGAATTGATGAACAGGATGGAATGTAAACAGAGGCGTGAGTGCTTGGGGTTAGCAGATCAAGGAATTTTGTTCGGCATAATCAGAACATCGGCATAATTGCATCTGGATGAAACGTCTGGAAAAGGATGTATTTCGTTGGCCTGAATCAGAGCAGGAGGTTGTTGAGGTGAGCCAGACAGCACTGAACTGGCTTCTTCAGGGACTTGATGTGCAGCAGGCACATAAACGACTAAAATATAGTTCTGTTTCTTGATTAATATGCTGATATTGCTACGTAAATATTGATTTTCCCTTGAAATTGTGGTAGAGTTTTGTCATGTTAAAAACAGTCAAAACATTACCGGATGATCCAGCAGAATTAAAACGGATTATTCTTGAAACTGAACGCAGATACGAGAAGGAAAACGATCTGTTACGCGAACAGATCCGTCTGCTCCAGGCGCAGATGTTTGGCAACAAAAGCGAAAAGGGGACGGCGGACACTGGTGCCGTGCCGCTACCACTCTTCGATATGCCTGAACCGGAGGTCGAGCCGGAACCGGAAAAAGTCGAAGTCACTCCCCATCAACGCAAGAAACCAGGCAGGAAAAAATTACCGGAAAACCTTCCCCGTGAAATCATTGTCCATGATATTCCCGAACAGGACAAGATCTGTGGCTGTGGTGAAACCCTTGTGCGTATCGGTGAAGATATCTCAGAAAAACTTGATATCATTCCCGCCGTTATCCGCGTAATCAGGCACATCCGCCCCAAATATGCCTGCAGGAAATGCGAAGGGCTGGAAACAAACGGCCCAGTAGTGAAAATAGCTCCACCGCCCAGACAGATCATCGCCAAATCAATTGTTACGGCCGGGTTACTGGCATACATCCTCATCGCTAAATTTTGTGATGCTTTGCCGTTTTATCGGCAAGAACGTCAATTTCTCCGGATTGGGGTGGAAATATCCAGAGCAAATATGTGTAATTGGGCTATGAAGGCTGCAATTGCCTGTCAGCCGATCCTTGAACTGCTACAACAGGAGATTAGATCAGGGCCCCTGATAAATATTGATGAAACAACACTGCAGGTTCTTTATGAACCTGGTCGGGCGGCATCGACTAAATCCTATATGTGGGTTTGTCGCGGAGGTCTGCCGGACCGACCGGCGTTGCTCTATCATTATGCCCCGAGCAGATCGGCTGATGTTGCCAAAGATCTTCTCGAAGGATACAGCGGTGTGGTACAGTCCGACGGGTATAGCGGCTATGGTTTTCTCGACCACATGCCTGAGGTTTATCATGCTGGTTGTCTGGCGCATGCAAGGCGTAAATTCACCGATGCGCAGAAAGCTCAAGGGAAAACTAAAAAACCAGGAAGTGTCGATATTGCCCTTGGCTATATTCGAAAAATATATGCCATAGAAGCAGAGGCCAGAAAAAAAGAAATCACCGGCGAACAACTGCTGCAGTTGCGCCAGGAAAAAGTAAAACCGATCTTTGATGACTTTTTCAAATGGTTGAGTAAAAAATCACTGCAGGTTGTGCCGAAAAGCCTCCTCGGCATAGCCGTCAATTACACTCTCAACGAATGGAGCCGGTTACTTGTTTACCTTGATCATCCCTTTGTGACGCCGGATAACAATCTGGCTGAAAATGCTATCAGGCCCTTTGTGATCGGACGCAAGAACTGGATTTTCTCAGGAACTCCTGATGGCGCGAGGGCCAGTGCAGATCTTTACAGTCTCATTGAAACTGCAAAAGCGAATAAACTCGAACCATACAAATACCTGCGCTATCTGTTTGAGAAGATTCCTTTTGCAGAATGCGAGGCGGATTACAAAGCTCTGCTTCCAATGAATCTGAGCCCAGAGCTGTTGGTGCTATCTGACAAACCTACTGGGGTTTAATTGGCGGATACGATGGCAAGGAAAACCTGGACGTGTCCGGGAAAATCAAGAATCATAATTGCTCCAACGCCGATATGAGTTTCTTCAGTGCAGCCGGGGAAAATTCCTCCTTAAACTCTATAGCATACCTTCTTTGGCAAATATGAAGCAGCAAACCGGAGTCTGCTGGGTGGGTGATTGGAGGCGGCACTGAAAGTGGATAAAATTTTACTTTTTGCGCTTCACGAATTTCAATTCTACGTTTCCAGTAAGAAAAGGTTGAGAGCGCGAGTGACTCCCGGCGGCAAAATTGTTTCTGACTCAGGCCACTGGCCTTCCAGTTACGGATCTGTTCTTGCCAATAAACTTGCTTGCTGTTGCTTTGAAAAGTGGTTCGGGATTCCATATATGCCTCCTGTGATTTATGGAAGCAAATGGAACATATTCTCAGAGCTGTGGATAGAAGGGGTTCTTTAGACGGTTACATTTCCCCTGATGAAGAAATCGATTTGGATAAAATCCGAAAGGACATCAAGAAGGATATCATTAACGCGGTGACGGAAGAGCTGCGGCGGCATTGACGGAGGAATACTTGGTTCCGCTTCGTAAGATACGTAAGAAAGTGAGACACGAGCTTAAAAGTTTGATGACTGGTTTTGATCTAATCTGACAGGTAACCATAATGCCATAATGATGGTAGTCATAAGATGTTCTGTAACAATCTAAAGGCGGCTCTTATTGGGAATTTGTCAGGGAACCGACCTGTTGAGGGCCATCGACGTACAGTAGATCTGTTAAGTATGAAGATTGGCTGAAGAATTGTACATTCAATGTGGCTATATTAACGTTTACATGAGGGGCGCCAATATTAAAAGCAACCAACTTGGATCAATGGATAGATATGGACTGGTATAATTGCTTTGGTAAGCCGGAGATATTGGCGTCCCTCTCAATGTGATTGTTATGTTGATTTTTGTTATTAATTACAATGGGCTTGCACAATTTGACTACCATTTGGCCATATTGTAATCGTCATCGAGAAAGCATTTGTCGACGTGAATATACTTTTCTTTAATTCCAAATTTATATTTAAATAAATCTACAATACCTTCTGGAAATGGATTGATAATTATGATTTCTGGAAACTGTTTTCTAGATATAAAAGCAGTTGTAAATAAACTGATTGTGGCCGTGTCTGTTTGAGGAAATGAATAACCCACAATAAATATTCTGTCAGATTCTGTGAGGGCAATAGAAGCATTCAGCCATAGTTGTTTAAATAAACTCCCATATTTATCATATTCTTTGTCTTGAATAGGGGGAATTATTAAAGGCATTGACTCTACTCCATATTCTGGAGATTCTCCTTTAACGTTTTGACCATTTCGCATAATACTACGAACTCTTGTGTACCCGTCTGGTACATTTGGTTTTGCCAAAATGTTGGGTGGATAGTACCCATATGTAAAATTTCTATATCCAGCCATGTAACGACCATCAAAACATGGGTAGGGATTTAATGTTGACTCAAAAACATTAATATCACTCGGTTTGCCAACATGAGAAAAAGTAGGTTCTTCATTTGAAAAAATCGTATGAGAAGTTAACCAATTTGTTGAGCCATGCAGTTTTAATAATAACACCTCAGAGAGATTGTTTTCAGGTTTTACCCATTCATTTCGATATATGTAGTTCGGACAAAAGGAATAGCCTGTGTCACAACACCAACTTGAATTTTCAAATAGTGCAATATCAAGCAATGTATCCCAATTATATGTGATTAGTACGTCATTTGAACCGATATTTGCTGCTATTGTTTTATAAAATTTTGATGTAGGTCCATTTTGTATTTCGTTTAATATTGATGTGAATATGAAAGTAAGCTCGTTATGTATGGCATTGAGCCACATAGCTTCCGGCATATTCTTATTAGACAACTCCACTCTGAATTTTTCATATACAACAGAATTAAGTCGCTCAATATCGTCGTTGAAATTTGTGAATTCGAAAGGATTAACACCATATGTTTCTTGAACATAATTGATAGTTTTACCAACTAAAACCCAAGGGTTCCCACAGATTTTTAAATTGTTAAAAATTGTAAAGAATTCATTGGCTAAAGGCATCTTTTGGTTAGTTGGGGACACACCATAACTTTTAGAAGCACCTGCACCAAATAAATATGTATCCAATTTATCTCCTACATAACTTGATGACCACCGGTTTATCCGGTGTATTATTTTGTTATTAGAAACTGCAAGTTGTCTTGATTTCGCAAGAAGAGTCGAAAACCAACTTTACCCCTTTCCCGTAGAGATATGGAGTTTTTTAAGCTTAAGATAATGGCGCGTCACGAGCCAAAGTAGGCTTTAGTCGGATGAACCCAAAAAAAATACGCTATAACTGCGTTTCCGGCCCGTCCCGGAATTGCTGACCAGTATCTTTTTCAAGACTACGGAGAAACTCATTACAGATATTATAATTTTCTTTAACTTGATAGTGATCAGAGTCAGTTAATGCCTCTTTAAATAATTTGCTCGCTTTCCTCAGATAAGCCAATCGTTGTTCATGAGATTCAACGCTATCAAGCACTGCCATTTTTAACAAAACAAAAGCTTCAGAATTTTTGTACAGAGATGGCCAGGCGTTTTTGTCAGGCATCACTTCTTCCAATTTCTGAAGGTAGCTACAAGCCGATTTGAGATCCCCTCTCTCTGCATAGAAATATGCTAAGTTACTTATACCAATGGAATGACCAGGAATATTCGAAGCCTTGGTGGCTTCAATAGTTACATCAATGGCTTCATCGAGTTCTTGCACCTTGAGCGGCTGATGTTTAAAAGCAGACCAAAGAGAATATCCAAGAAAAACCTGCAATGACGAATTATTAGGTTGTAAATCAAGACCATTTCGACAACTTTGAATAGCACTACTAAATTCTTTTTTCCCAAGGTTTGCCATGGCTTCAACAAGAAACAACATAGATCTCGCTGAGTCTTTTGCATATCCAAGCCCCAGTGTGACTTCTTGGAGCGCTAAATCAAATTCACGGGATTTTGCCAAAATGTAGGCAGTTAACGCGAATATTTCTGGGTGATTTTCACAGTCCTCTTGTTTTTCTCGCATAGAAGGTAAAGCCATAGACCCGACCCCTTTAGAAAAATATCCTCCGTTAGTATCAAAGAAATTTTCCTTTAAGTTCTGAACTGTTGGATCTTCAAAACCGAGCAGATGCCTCACAATTGCGCTATTGAAATTCTTTTTATTTACATTGTGGTTTATAAGAATTCCTAAAACCAAAGTTATTTTAGTTATGTGCTTGCCTATATTATCAATTTCGTCATGCAAAGCATCTTGAACGAGTCCTTCTTTTAAGATCTTCATCAATACTTGGGCACGCCTTGCTATTGTACCGTTAACTTGCTTTAAAAGCGGCTTACCACCATGTTCCCTCCATTGGTGGGATAAAGCCAATTGCAGATTCTTGCGGTCATCCACTGCTTCCAAAATCCCCTTCACTATATCAATTGTCGTATTGACTGTTTTGATTCTTTCGTGTTGTACTGCTTTATCATCATTGCGAACGTAAGTATCTATGTCATCAATGTTGTTAATATATCCTATAAAACCATCCACATACTTCTTGTCGTTATCAACAAGTTCAAGAGTGTCTTTGTAGTGTGTATCACATATTTCTTCGCCGGGCGAACCTTGGAAATATTGTAGATATGTCTTCCAGTACGACTTATCTCTAACAAGAGAGAGTTTTCTCTTTCTCCCTGGAATTTTGATACAAGACAAAGGAACTTCGTCTGTCAAATCACGTAACCTGCTGGTATCAGTCGCCAATAAAATTAGAATCCCGTTTTCTTGAGTTTTCTCGTTTATCTTATTAAGATAAGTTATTGCTATTGCATCACGTAAATTTGATTTTGACCTATTCGGTCTTTTCTCATTTAGCCAATCCAGAATGCTTCCCGAATTTTCATTAACTTCGGAAACGTTGATATCCAGATTCTCGAACATGTCTTGGTAGGTTACAAGTCGGCGGGAAAGGAGTGAGTTTAGAGTTCCAATGCCCATATTTGAATCAAACGTTAAAGCTGCATAAATATCCGGAAATCGATCTTTAACAAACTCAATCAATACTTTTATTTTATCAGGGCTGATATCATTTTCGTTTAGACCCGTATCAAGTATTTTAGTAATTTCATTGTCCTGATCTTCATCATCACTAAGAGCGCGGAGACTTAATGGTAAAGTTTCATCCTTAAACCAATCCCTTACTTTTCCATAATCCATGGAAAGTACCCTTCGCTTATCCTCCATCTCCCATGCATGTGGTGGCAGAAGAACAAGTTGATTCCTGAAAATCTCAAGCAAAAAAAACCCGAATAATCGATCCTCATCTAATTTTTTCCAGAAATGTTCATCTAATAATTTTGCTACTAACTCGTCGGGCCTATAATGTGTAAATGCAAACGAATGTACAATATCGTAGTCAACAGCGAACTCCATTCTATACCTAGGCTTATTGGTCGTATCATCACCTAATAACAGACTTAGATCTAATTGAAGAAGTTTCAAATCAGAGTTAAGTCGTTTAACATTCTTTTGATATTTTCTTAACTCACTTTTAATATCATTTATCCTTTTTGAAAGATCAGGCATAACAACCTCCCTATGCTTCAATCGAACGTTCTAATTTGTAGCATGCTGTCGTATCTGGATTGCATTTCTGTTTATGTGATTCAGCCCCAACTGATTTAGTGGGTATCAGTTCTATAGTGTATTTTGAGGTGTATTTAGACAACAATATTTTACGAACAAGGGGAGTTTCGTCAATTTGAAAAATTGGCACAGGTGGCTTAATACCATCTAAATCTATTCGTTGAATAGAAACTCTTGTTTCGCTATCATTGTCAAAAACAATGTCTAATTTAGATTGGTGCATATATTTCATAATAATTCGAACTAACAAATGAGAGATCTCTTTTTCTAAATTTATATCTGGTAAAGGTCGAGCATGAAAATCGTATTCTGTCAAAAATGTAAATAAATGCTTTTCTAAATAAAAACCAAATTCCAATGAGAAATTAAAATATTTTTTACATTGAACCAAATGAACTTGAGCTAACTGATGAAGGAACTCTAAACCTAATTTTTTATTGTACTCCCAGAGGCCCCTGTAACATATATGCGAATAGCGTCCTTCTAATGTGTTAAAATATCTAATAAAAGTCTCAATATTATCAGAATGTCTAAATTCAAGAAGAGTCTTTAAGAGAATAAACTGCAAGTCAGACGCTATAAAAGGTAATGATTGATGTCTCGGTTGGTCAACAAAATGCCCAGTATTAATTTTTCTTATCAACTCATCTCTAGCTTCAACAACACGGAGCCTTGCTATTAGGTAACTGAGATTGGAAAAGTAACACAGTTCGGATTTGGAATTGCATATTTCTAGACTGAATTTAGTGAATAGATCAACAATAGCTCTATCCATTTTAGATCTAAAAGTTGGTGAACTAATAGTTTTATATGCAATTTCTGCATACTCATATGGTACAGTTAAAACGTTACTTACTGAAGGAATCGGAGAAGGATTTCCTCCGTCCAGAAGTGTCCATAGCCATAACTTTAGTTCCTCAAACGCCATATTTTCTATCTGCTTTTCCCAATCCATATAATAGATCCTATTTCCAATTAATTGTGCGTTATTTGATCCACTTACAAAATAATTACACAGGGCTGTGCGTCTGTGTTTTTACCCATAGATTATTACAAAGCGCTTCCACATCGACATATCTATTTTCAGAGCAAAATCCTACCATTTCCAAGGTAGTTCCGACAGGCAATATACAGGGTACGGAATGAACAGCTTCAGCTACACCATCTATAAAATCATTATGCATTGCTACAGTTTGCCCCCAATTATCAGAATTTCTACATTTCCGCCACAAGGGCATACCTTTTGAGTCGATTACGGTTGGAGCTCTCATCTCAATCTTAGAAATATTTCTTGCGTATTTAATCTTAATAATATGGCCTATTCTAAATCTAGGTCGTGATAGAATATTGAGTACCTCATCATTGTTCCTTGCCGGACAAAAGGCATCAAGTTCCCTTTCCAAATCAGGATCACTAGCAACCCACATAAAACCGTCGTACAATTCTGGCACATAAATGGGATCTTCTGGTTGAGATCTCTTTCCTTCACAGATCTCAACAGCGGCTATGCCTTGACTGCTAATTGGCAGACTTGATCCTCCGAAAACCAACTCGCCTGCTCGAGACTCTGTAGCTACATTTGCGACCGGTTTATCTAGGTTTAAAGGCCGTCCCATTAAAAAAAGGTTCATATCTCTCGCGGCCTTGGTGATCAATTCTTGTTCATCACCTTTATAACCTTTTTTCAATTCAGACTCTGCAAATTCAAAGAAAGGGACGAGATAACAACTTGCTACGGATCCTTCGAGAATTATTTCCCTTTCAATATTAGATACAGTGATAGCACCACAAGGTAGATTCTCCATCCCGTCAATCCATTCCAGGGTAAGAGGATATGCTGATAACATTGATTTAAGTTCTTGATGCATGCTATTTCCTCAATTCATTTTACCATTTTTCAAGAGTGTGTAGAAGGCAATAAGACATCGCTTTCTAAGGCGGCGCTTAAGAAAAACTTACCTCCGATCTGAATCGCTCCATTTGCGCCTACTACCGTATTTAATACTTTCGATTAATACCTGATCTTCTATTTCGATCGAATATAACTGCTAATCCTTTACTTCGTCTTCGAGAATCGAGGTAGGACGGCCAGTTACCCGACCGCCCCCTCGCAGATCCCTGCGTGCGGTTTTCCCGCACAAGGCTCCTCGGTATTGCTCGCTTCGTACAAGAACAAGTACATATGTATGATCTCTTTGCTATTCCCCTCAGTGAGGTTTGCTTGCATTATCCAGCCTTTCATATCCGGTACAAGTTTCCTTTGTGGGCTACACAATACCGTCATCCCCTTCCCCATGTGATCGGCCTTACCGTCTCGGAGTACTATGAGATGATCTGACTCCCTTCGCTTAATTAACCCATCGCGACAGCCTTTTTGTAATTGAACTGTCCTACCTCTAATCGGTAAATCGGAGGAGGTGGAAGGGTCTCCCAAGTTCCTGATGCTTCTCTCACTACATGCCACGCTCTATGACCCCGGCAGCCCCTCGGGAATCTCACCATAGCGATTCCTCTGTTCTGGCTTCCGGAACGTTAACGCCGTCGCCAACTGCATTGATACTCTTACGAGGCTGAATTGCTTAGGGGAGGTACGTCTCCCCTGCGGCCTGCAGTGTTCGGAACATGTCAATGAAAATGAGACACCTTTGTGCGTAAATTAGACTCACTCGATCACAGTTACCGGGAATAGCCTATTGGATAGCTTTATCAAGATCGTGCCCTGCGGGTAACTCCGCTACGCTCCGTTAATCTTGACAAACCCATCCAATATGCTGAACCTGTTATTATCTTTAAGAAAACAAAATGTTATTTTGTTTTCTCAGCAAGAGACAACTCTTTCGGCGGATTAATCCAGACCTCCTGTGGTGCTGGCAACGGTTGTGGGACCTTGCCCTTAAAACGGTTTGGGTGTTTTCTGAAAGCAACTTTAAGAACCTCGGCACGTTTTTGTATGACCTCTTTGTCCAGACAGTAATGGACCTGCTCGGGAGTCAGTAAACCAATGCCTGAATGCATATGTTCACCATTATACCAGGTGAAAAAATCATGGCAAAAGTGACGGGCATCCTGTATTGAGCCGAATGTTCCAGGAAATTCCGGGCAATATTTCAGCGTCTTGAACTGCGCTTCCGAAAAGGGATTGTCATTACTCACATAGGGGCGATTATGGGTCTTCGTTACGCCCAGATCGGCCAAGAGAAAGGCAACGTTTTTTGATTTCATACTGCTGCCCCGATCGGCATGGAGCGTCAGCTGGTCCGGTTTGATTTGCTGTTTTTCACAGGAGTCCTTGATGAGACGCTTAGCCAGAACAGCCTGTTCACGGTGCGCGACCATCCAGCCGACCACATACCGGCTGAAGATGTCCAGAATGACATAGAGGTGGAAATACGTCCATTTGGCCGGTCCTTTCAACTTGGTAATATCCCAAGACCATACCTGATTGGGGCCGGTGGCTAGAAGTTCTGGTTTTTCATAATGGGATCGAGTTACCTGCCGCCGCCGTTCACGAACCTCGTCATGTTTTGTCAGGATTCGATACATGGTGCGGATGGAGCAGTGATATATTCCTTCGTCCAACAAGGTGGCATACACCTGAGAAGGCGCAAGATCACGGAATCTCGGTTCGTGCAGAACATCTAGAACTTTTTGCTCCTCCGCACTGGTGAGCGCCAATGGTGGTGACGCCAGACGGACCTTGGGCTTGGCCACTGTCAGGTTTGCAGTCTGGCGATAATAGGTGGCTCTGGGGATGTTAAAAGCAGCGCAGGCAGCCTTGGTGTTGGTCTGACGACTGAGTTCAGCAACAGTGGTCATGAGTTCTCCTCGTTGCTGTTGGGCTGTGAGATCCCCAGGATTTCTGATATTTTTTTTTGAACTTCGATTATAGTTTCAGCTTGTTTGAGCTTTTTGGCCAATTTGGTATTGTCCCGCTCCAATTCGGCAACACGTTTTGCCAAGGGATTAACCTCATGTTTTTTTCTCCCTCTCTTTTTGGGAGAAAGTCCTTTGAGTGCGCCTTCCTGTAATTGCCGTTGCCAGGTGCGGATGTTTGAATAATACAGACCTTCCCTTCGCAGAAGCGCACCAATTTCGCCGGACTTGCTACAAGCATCAACTTCTGCCAGAACGCTGAGCTTGTATTTTGCCGTAAAACGCCGCCGGGGTTTCGTTTCCAGCACTTCTGGATCAGGTCGTTTTGGCTCTTTGTCGGTCATTGATGCTGGATGTGAATGTTTTGCGCTGTGTATGGATTTTGTTTTAAATTGCATGGAGAATTTCCTACCCGCCCTACACTAATTTTTCAAGGGGTAGGTGTCTCACTTACATTGACACAGAGGGGTTCCCTGTGTACGCTTCACAATCTTTGTTCACCGATCTTGCAACTGATTCCGCCGATCGCGCAACACTCGGTACGGGCTGCGGGTTAAGCTTTGCCCGATTGGGACTTCCTGCCCAGGAACATAAGCAGGGCACCCTATAAGAAGCACCAAGCTTCGCTTGGCGCACTAACGTTGAATTAACCGGCAACCGACGTTAGGATATTGGACAATGAATCTATCAAGGCTTTTATTATGCCGATTTGTTCCATTACCCCGAGCTTAAGGTTGTCCGTGTTTAATGTTTTGTTAGCGGTTGTTTATTCTATTAATTTCTCTTCGAGAATTGAATTCTTGCCATAGATACAACCCGCAGACCATACAGCAAGACACGACGTCATAAATGCAGTAAGAAGTAGCTTCAGTCTCGGTAATTCGTATTCAAGAAACCACTTGAATGCAAAGACCCCACTTTCTTTGTCTGGAACAAGAGCAAGTTTAGATTTTACATCTTTAATGCCTGATGCAGAGAGATGATAAGCTCCTAGTCTGATAGCTGGGACGTATGTTTTTGAGTTATTTTCAAAATAGTTCTTGATGTCATCAGAGCGAATTTTACCAAAACCCAAATCTAGCAATCGATTACTTATAACTTCAGGTGTCATGTCAGAGCGAAATTTTATTTGTTCCGTGATAAAAAATAATAGATATTGCGCTTTCTTTTCAGAGGACACTTTCTCTAATTCAGTCCTTTTCTGAAATTTTTCCCAAGAGATATCTGCAACTTCCTGGTATGTAGCTATGTGATAAATAAACAAACCTAGAGTGAAAACGGTAAAAGCTAAAGAAAATATAATTGGTACTAGAATAACTGGCTTAGACCAGAAGTGAACTTTTGCAAACCTAATATTTGTTTCTTTAATCAGTTCTTTTCTAGCAGTTTCTGTTAACCTATAAGCTACCTCACTGTTCTTTCTATCTCTATAGTCTTGCTCATTTGAACGAGCAAAGTGGTATTGATCTGTTTCTAAAATCTCTGCGATTTTCTTTGGTGATATATTATTTTTTTTATCACTTATCCGATGAGAAATTATCTTTGCTGTCATATCGGATCTTAGTTCCGCAATGACAGTGACAAAGAACAGAAGGTGGAGAACCTGTTCTTTACTCGATAATCTCTGAAAATTTATCAGCTTAAAATAGTTTGGAAGAGTTATGTTCATTGTTTTGACGTTAACAAGTAATTCTACAGTTCTGTATATCTCCCCGGCTTGAGCAGGGGTCCGTGAATAGTTCGGAATCTGCAAAAGCAGTCTACTTAGCTCCTTTTACCAAAAATTTTTCGTAATGCCCCAATATTTCGTTAAATATTTTTGATTTTTTGTTATGATTGAATATGCACTTTTCTGTATATCATCCTACATGGAATGATCAACAGTTTATTGGAGAACCTCCCATGTTGCAGGTTCCACGCACAGTACTGGCAGGTTTTAAGGATTGCCTTGTGGCAAATAATATTTCAGTTAATATTCGCGGACATTACATGAAGTGGCTGCGATTCTATCTCGATTTTTGTTCGAAGTATCGACATAATCCCAACAATTCAGATAGCATTATTGCCTTCCAGAAAAAGCTTTTAGAGAAAAGACAAAGTGAAAGGCAACGGCAACAGGCATCCCACGCAATCCGCCTTTAACTCAATGTTAATCAAGCAAATACTGCTAGCATATCGCCTAGCTTTCTTCCTGTTTCTACTGTTAATAACGCTGAGAATGCCAATACCAGAGAATCTCTCATATCTTCCACCACGAACAAATCCCCTTTGGACATTGCTCCTACTGTCCTTGCCACACCCAAAAAGACTTTAAAACGTGAACCTAAAACAACAGAAGAGCCAATGCCGAGAACTGTTCCCAAGGTCACCGTTAAACCAGCTACTGGTGCCTCCTGGGTTGTACCTTTTACTCGTCTTGAAGAAGAAATCCAGATACGACACTACTCACCAAAGACCCTGAAAACATACCGACATTGGATGAAAAGATTTCAGGCTTTTACCCAAAGCAAACCACCAGAATCGCTGTCGGCGGTTGATGTTAAAGAATTCCTGACTTGGCTAGCAATCAAAAAGCAGGTCGCGGCATCAACCCAGAATCAGGCATTCAATGCATTACTGTTTTTTTATCGGCATGTTTTGGAAAAGGAGTTTGGTAAACTTGAGGGGGTTGTTAGGGCAAAACGAAAAGAATATATTCCCGTCGTTCTTTCCCGTGAAGAAATAGACGCGATTGTCTCGCATCTTGCACCTCCAGTTGATCTGGTAGTGAAGTTGCTCTATGGTTGCGGCTTACGTTTGTTTGAATGCCTCAATATTCGCCTTCAATGCTTGAATTTTGATGCCGGAAAAATCACTATTCATGACGGGAAAGGGAAAAAAGACAGGACAGTACCTCTACCCACAGTTCTTGTTCAAGAATTTAAAAATCAACTTAACACTGTTAAAAAACTTCACCGTCGCGATCTGGCAAATAAGTTTTCCGGAGTCTTTCTTGTTACCGCTTTGGACAAGAAGTATCCAAACGCTGCCAAAGAATTTATTTGGCAATGGCTTTTTCCTGCTATTGATCTCACACGTGTGCCGGAGACCATTTAAAAGTGACCGCAGCCACTGTCCTATAACTGTCCTGCAAACAAAAAAGGACTCACAGCGAAAGCCATAAGTCCTTAATATTACTGGAGCCAGCAAGCGGAATCGAACCGCTGGCCTGCGCTTTACGAGAGCTAAGAGACGTCATTTATTCCATTTTAATATTCCTTAATATCTGTCATATTTTCTACCATTTATATCACTTTTCATATCAGAAGCTATATGGTATATTTACATTAATTTTACTATTTCTTCCTCTTTTTACTAGCCTATAGCTAGCCTAGACGAATTTTTATACACCTTGGATAAACAACATGGAACAATTCCATTTCACCAACGCCCGCCTACAAAAACTAGTCAACGCCACAGGTAAGTATGAACTGTACAAAGATACTGGTCAAAAGGGTTTGTTTCTCAGAGTAACCCAGACAGGTACCAAAATTTTCAGATTACATGCCTGGAATAAATTAAAGAGAAAGATGCTATGGGTTGTTATCGGTCACTACCCTGCTGTTAAAATAAATGATGCTAGAGCCATCGCTTCAGAACACTTACAAGATCTGCTACATGGAATTGATGTTGCTGAACGGATAAAAATGAACAGAGCTGAGCAAACACTGGATGAATTATTTTGTGTCTGGCTCAGAGATTATGCAAAAGTTAACAACAAAAGATGGGATCAAGACAAGCGAAGATATGAACTCTATATCGAGCCACACTTAGGTAGAATGAAGCTATCTGAAATCACACCAGAAGTGATACGACGATGGCAAGCAACTATAGCCAAACAGAAAAAGCAGCGCACCAATCATTACAAGCAGGGTGACGAATATCTGTCGAAAGCTTTGATTCATCGCGCCTTGATTGTCTTGTCTTCTGTATTCAGCAAAACCGCCCCTCAAATGCATAACCCCTGTTCCGAGATAAAAAAATACAAACCAGAAATACGAACCACGTTTTTAAAATCTGAGGAGCTGAGTAGTTTCTTCATTGCATTGGACCATCGAGAAACTCCTGAGTATCTTAGAGATTACCTTTTACTGTCTCTATATACAGGTGCCAGAAAATCAAATATTTTATCGATGAGATGGGAGCATATCGATCTAAATTTAAAAATCTGGATGATTTCTGGAATTGAAACGAAAAACACCGAACCAATGATAGTCCCCCTACTTGATCAGGCTATAGAAGTGCTACAGCGACGAAAAAGAAATGCGACTTCTGCCTATGTTTTCCCCACGCCAAGACAAAGCAAAACTGGCCATCTGGTGGAACCAAAGAAAGCATGGAAAAGTTTATTGATTCGTGCGAAGTTACCTGAGACTTATCGGTTACACGATTTAAGACGAACTATGGGAAGTTGGCAGGCTATTACAGGGACATCGACAAAAATCATTGGTGCTAGCCTTGGACACAAATCCGAGCAAGCGACAGCTCATTATGCACACTTGACGATTGAACCAATAAGAGCAGCTATGCAAAAAGCAGCTGACGCTATGGATTCACAAAAAAAATGACTTAATAAATGTTGATGTGTGAAGTTCAAAATTCAATTTGACAGCCTACACAATGGTCATCGATCTGCATTTTCTATCTCCTACCTGCCCTACACTAAATTTTCAAGAGATAGGTGTCTTACTTAACATTGACACAGATGGAGATCCGTTCCAACAGCAGCTAGTTACGGGCCTGTTGTAATTTCTGAACAAATCTCCAAATTACCATTGAGCGAATTTTGAATATTTTCCTGATGCTCGCTTATCAGATATAAGCTTAATAATTATCAGTCTCCAGTAAAATTTGGTTTTCTTTTTTCCTGAAATGCTTGCAAGCCTTCCTTATAATCATTGGAGTCATAAGCCATACGCCTTAACCCCTGAATTCTTTCAAATGTATCAGGGCTTAAAGGATGTGAATTACCCAATATCCTTAATTGTTCTTTGATAACTGCAATGGCAAGTGGTGAATTATTCCTGATATTATCAATAAATTTCAACGTAAAATCTTCCAGATCTTCAGAGTTTTCTATGAGATGATTTAATATTCCTCTTTCCAAAGCACGTTTCGCCGATACTGGTTGAGCTGTGAAAAACATCTCCTTAGCAAAGTGCTGTCCTACCATATTAATAAAATGCATAATGCCGCTTGAGTTATAAGGTACTCCGATTTTAGCAGGAGTTATTGCAAATGACGCTGTAGGTGTCCCAATAATAATATCACATACGAAAACAAGATCACATGCCCCTCCCCAAACGCTTCCTTCAATCATCGCTATAACAGGAGCCGGAAACTGTTGTATTGCTCTTAATGCTTTCTCGAGCGGGTCGTAATAAGACAGAGGATCCCTCCTGCCTTGCGGAAGCTCTTCAATATTGAATCCCGCAGACCAGACTTTGGCTCCTGGTTTAGCCCTCAGTATCAAAGCCCGAGCTTTACCTGTCTTGAATTCTTTAATAGCTTCAATAATCTCATTCAACATTTCCTGATTTAAAGAATTTCGCTTAGAATCGTTATTAAAAGTGATTACTCCTACTTCATCTTTGATTGCTGTATTAATGTAGATCATTTTTTCTCCGAAAATTTCATTCTTTCACCACCCGTTAGGCGGTTTAATATTAAACCTAAATTTTGCAAGCGGTCCAAGGCAACGCCACAACTGAAGTGGAGAGCCAAGCTAGAGTTGGTTTAGCGTAATCAGAAGGTTCGGTTGAGGCTACAGTGTATAGATTCACCATCTGAAAAATTCAGATAATTCACATCACCCATCCTTCGGATCACCAAACCATTTTTTGTGAATATTGCTGACCGTCCCATTTTCACAAAGTTTAAGCAGTATCCTATTAATAGTTTCATTCAGCTTGCTGCCTTCCGGATAGAGGAATGCATAGTCCTGCTTATTGAACATTTTGCCAACTATTTTCACCTTCCCTTTTCCTTCCGTATTGGCATAGTATTGCAAGGTGGGTAAATCGAGAACTACGGCATCCAGACCGCCTTCCAGCAAATGCGATAACAGTTCTTCCTCATTTACATACTCTTCCAGAATCCCCAAATGTTCTTGAGTCAGATACTTATCGCTGGTACTTCCCTTTACCACCCCTACCAGTTTTCCGTCCAGATCCTTTGGGCCGTTTATATTGCTGCGTATTTTATGTAAGGTAATATCCGAGGTGAAATCAGCGACAAAGATTCCAAAAAGGGGTAAGGAAATGATGATGATTAGAACAGACAGAAATTTTCCCAGCTTGCTTTTAGGAATATAATCTCCGTAGCCAACCGTACTGGCTGTAACAATGGTCCAATATATTCCTTCAAATATGCCTGGTAAATATTTGCAATGAAAAGAACAGTTTGCCTTTTTTTCAGCCAACCAAATCACATGTGCTGAAAGAAGGAGAAAAAGAAAGAATCCTGCTATGTTGATTAGCCTGCCAGCTGTGAAAAACGAGGAGAACAAACCAGCAACAGAATATTCAAGGTTGTCCCGGGTCATAATACCAAGACCGGTATGGAAATGCGAATAGCTGAAATCAAATAACTTTTCCCTCTCCTCTGTTATGGTAATGGCACCGATTGCCAGGTCGAGTTTGCCGTCTTTCATATCCTGCAGTGTAGAGGAAATACCAGTACTTGGTACAAAACTGTATTTGAGGTTGAGCTGATCAGCAATAGCCATCCAAAGGTCAATGGAGTAGCCACTTGGCTGTTGATTCTCATCAATAAAAATAAACGGAATGACTTCGCGAATACCTACCCTGAGTTTCGTTTCCGGTTCTGCCAGTGAAGCGGTTGTATTAAGGAGAATAATACACATTGAGGCGAGCAGAATCAGGGACACTCTAAATGCACCCGAGTTGTGCATTTTTTTTGGGTGTGGCATGTATTTTCCTTTAACCACGAAGATTCTTCGTGGGGGTAAGCGTAAGCAGATGCACATTACAAAAATTGCGAAATCGCCCGCCAGACCTCCGGTCCTCACCGTAGGGCAGCATCATATCGAGGAGGATAAAAGTATCCGAGGCGAAACTATAGATCCCCGTAAGCAATAAATCCTTTGGGACTCTTTTCTTTGAGAACCTGCCGCGGTTTATTGAACCGTTCGTGCTCATAGATATGTTTCAGTAGCTGTTCTCTTGTCCCTGGTTCTGCAAGATAGGCAATGCCAACGGCGTGCTCTCCAATACTCAACCCACGTGGATCAAATGCCCCGTACTCAGAAACGATTACCACTGGATCCGCGGCAATAGCTGTAACGGTTACTCCTTCCGGGCTTTTTTCAAGAATTTTGGACATCCCTTTTGCCGTAGTGGACTTCAGAGCGATGATGGGAACGCCACCATCAGACAGATAGGCTCCTCTCAAAAAATCCGCCTGGCCCCCTATTCCGCTATATATCTTATTCGCGCTCAGGGAATCTGCCCAAATGTTCCCGTGGAGGTCAACACCGATAGCACTGTTGACAGCGATCATTCGAGGTTCTTTGGCAATGTTGATGATACTGTTGGTAATGTCGCAGGGACGGCTCTGAACAGAACTGTTATAGTTGAACCAGTCATACCCTTCATCATTGTCTGCAAGAAAAAGGGTGGAGACACTGTAATTTCGCAGGGTATATTTGTTGGTCACGATGCCGGCATGCACAAGTTTTCTCATGGCAGTTGCAAATAACTCCGTATGAATGCCAAGATCCTTAACTCCTTTTTCAATAACTGCATCGGTTACGGCCTCAGGAACTTCACCAATTCCGTACTGGAGCGTGCAGCCATCATGGATATAGAGTTCTGCGATTAATCGAGCAATCTTCTTTGCCCGGTCATCGGGTTTATGGGAGGGATTGATTGGCAGCCCGTAATCGCTGTCAATAAGATAATCGATGCTCTCTCCTGGAATAGTCGTCCCCAGTACAAACGGGGTACGACTATTCCTTTCAGCCAGCACAAGACCGCCCCTGGCCTTAACAGTTTCGATTGCCGCTGGAAGGGCTTCAACACCGGTTCCGAGGCTGTAATTTCCACCGTTGTCAGGGCCACTCACCGATACCATGACAACGTCAGGTTGAAGATATGTTCTTATCTGTCGAGGAATGTCTGAAAGATGCATCAATTGGTACATGGCCATGTCATTATTCACTGCAGGCCTTGAAAGAGCACTGCTAAAAATAACCCGATGCGTTATCCGGCTACAAGCTTCAGGGGTAAACAAGGGTTCAATGTCCCCGAGCAGGAGAACTCCAAGCAGTTCAACATCACGAATAGTCGTGTCGGAAGCCAATTGTCGTAAAAGAACCTGAGGGGTAGCTGCATTGCCACCGGAGTAGATCCTGCTCCCCGCTGGGATATTAATGCTGTTAACAGCCTCTTCTACATTGGTAACGTGCTTCATCTCTTCTCCTGCAAAGTTTTGATGTACGGAGTCAGTTAGAATCGGTAATGTCAGTGCAAAGCGATCTTTTAACCAGAAGCTGATAGTGATCAGTTACAACGGCTTTGAACATCTTATCCGGCAGTTCTTTGTTGTTGATGAAAATCTCGATAGTAGATCATCGATAAGGATCGAATTCATTCAATCCTACGTGATTACAATAAGTTCGATAGTCGCAGACATTTCCAAGCCTTGTCCTTAAGAAGCCCTCGGCTTATGGAATAAAAAAGTAACAAAAAAAAACTGCAATACCTAAATTTACATTTGACCTGTTGAGTTCATTCTTAATATATATCTCATCACACAATGCCAGAAATAGCAAATTACCAATAACGATCAAAGTTAGCCCAATGGTTGAAGCAGAAAAGGTGTTCAATCAAACAATTTAGCCATTGGCAAGCCTCAATATACAGAGGCCACTATGTATTCAGTGATTTTTCGAAATGTTTTAATCGAGTTTGGATATAGTTGTGACTCGCTGGCCTGTTTTTTCTAATTACTCTGCTTTAACTTCAATCCCACTCACTGTTTCAAAGGACGGGGCTCCATTCATGACAGTAAAGATTGTATCCATGGCCGCATTTATATCTGTTAGATTAGCGTCAGATAAGCATTGGTAAACTGTACTAATTGCACCACAGTTGAACGTAGTTGAAAAACGATAGCTTTGCCTGCCCCAAGAAAGGGCTGTGGGAGTCGTATAATAGGTTTCAAAGTCCAGTAATTCCATCGTGATCGAGTCATACCAATAGGCCTTGATGCCTGGATTATTATGGTGTTGAGGTGTAACACCTGGCGAAGAAACAGCTACTTCAGTAATTTGTGTGCCTTCAACATCATACAACCTACGCACTTCATCCATATGGGTGTGACCATATAAAATACCAGTAATCTCGGACTGGTATTGGTCCACCAGGCTCAAGAAATGATTTGTCCAGTTATCGCCGGACAAAGGTAACTCGGCCCACAATTTTGTCGGGCCTGTGCCATGAGACACTGCGTAAGCATCATTACCTGGTGGAATATGCATGAGTATATAGACTTTCTCTCCATGCAACTTGGCCGCAGCAAGCTCATCACTCAACCAACTCATTTGGATATTGCCAGCATCCACCTGACTTAAACCATCAACCTGGTGGTATTTATGCCCGAAAATAATAGAATTTAAAGCAATTACTCGTAAACCATCTATTGGCCGAGCCGAGTAATATCCCATTTGTGGATAAGGATTAGAAACGATACAGGGAGTTTCACCGCAGGTTCGAGCACTATTCAAAGCGGGGTAGGTATTTTTGAAATCCGCCACAAGACTGAATAGCGTTTCATGTTTCCTATCGGCAAACGAGTAATAATCTCCCGCCAAAGAATCATTATTACCGGGGGTAAAAAGTAATGGAATCCCAGTATCCTTCACTATTTGACGCAGATCACTTAAGACATTGATAATGTTGTTGTTGTGCGTAGCGCGCTGGTTGGGGGCAATAAAACAGGTCTCGTCACAGTCGTAGTGTGCTGGCAAGTCACCTGTAAATACAATAAACGCTGGTCCTGGACTTTGTCGGATTATTTCAGTCAATTTGGCCTTAGTTATGGTCCAAAGTTCTCTCCCTGTATCATCACCATAGTTTATGGTCGTGACACTTGAATCGAAATGCACATCCGAGACTTGAATAAAATATGGTTTTTCTGAAATATTTACGGAAACCTCTTTTGAGGACTTAATTCTTAAATCCGAATCGGTATTTTTGACAGCTTGTTGATTTTGCAAACCATTTCCACAGCTGACGAGGAGTAAAATATAGGAGAAACCGACCAATAGTCTGGTAAATATCATAGTAATCCTTCTGATCTCAGAAAAATCTGTGAGAAATTTCTACTTAAATAATTAAGACAATTCTCTCCAACAACAAACCAAGAAGAAAGCATCGGCAATGGCATCTTTTTCAACCATTACCAACTGTTTAAATGCCATATGAAATGCAACAGCTCTATATAGCATCCACCCAACAAGCGACCTTGCCACAAAGACGTCTTGTGGCATTCCCTCAAGGATTTAATGAGGGTGGTTCCAAAAACAAAACCTACTGAAGCCTGTAGGCAACACCTTCCACTTTAAAATCTCTGATAATTTTTTGACATTGATTTTCTGCATCCATAGCATTTGTAGCCACAATTGTCTGAATCGATAGAGTGTTTTTTTTGGTCAATTCATACTCATCGTCAGCAATGTGCTCAAGAAGCCAATCTCTCCATTGATGAACAACTCTGCCCTTCATATTGTGATTCCTCCAATACCTGTTGTAGTTTCCTCCGTTAACAGTAAGACGTAAAAAGATAATTCATATCTATATTTGTTTCCATCTTGCCCAATAGAACTTGATCTATAACAAAGCTATCATTTAGACTATCAATCCGTACGTTAATTGCCGGACATTCGACAACAGACATAACCCACTAATTTTTGGTCACATTGTCACTTTTTCGTGAAGCAACCACTGTCCGAAAATCACCTTACAGATTAATAGTAGGTTTTAGTGGGGTGTTCATATAAAACAAGAGGCACAGAAATGAAAAATAAAACTTCAAAAACTAGTAAAATGCTTTATCAAGTTGGAACAATAAACTCTTTGTTGGCTGGTGTTTACGAAGGGGATGTCTTTTTTGAAGATTTAGAGAAATATGGTGATTTTGGATTAGGGACATTTGATGCAGTCAATGGAGAAATGATAGCATTAAATGATAACTACTACAGAATAGATGCAGATGGCAATGCACATCTTGTTACTCCTAAGAGCAAAACACCTTTTGCCGTAGTTACCAACTTTCAAATAGAGTTAAAATACGATATTGGATCTTTTGTCGATGTAGCATCCCTGCAAGAATATATAAGCACAAAATTCGAATCTGAAAATATTATATACGCCATATCAATTGATGGATATTTTAATGAACTTAATCTACGTTCAGAACACCCTCAGCCAGAGGGGCACAAACCTTTAAGTGAAACTATTGCGAAAGTTCAGAACACATATACGCTAAACAATACAAAAGGAACAATTGTAGGTTTTTGGTTTCCGAAGTATATGAAAACGATAAATGTTCCGGGGTTTCATTTCCATTTTATCAATGACGCACGTACCAAGGGCGGGCATCTTTTTGACATGAGGATAGACAGTGGTATTTTGAAAATCATGTCTATTTTTGATTTTGGAATGCATCTTATACATACACCTCTGTTTGAACGTGCAAACATAGGAAATGATTTCAAATCAGCTACTAAAAAAGTTGAACATAAATAAAGGAACCTTTTTTTACATTTTCTATCACTTTAGCCCTGCCAAACCCACAGTATACATAAGGTATGCTTGCTGGTTCTAGCATAGGGGGGCCACTTCTAACTTTTCCTTTCACGAAGGTCTGTAACTCGCCGGGCTGTATCGAGGCCATTTCCATCGACATCAACCAGCGTGCACAGGGTAAATTTATTCTGGCGCCTAAGTCACTGTATTTCCGTTGTCGCTTTCTCGGCAAATTCAACCCCATAATGATAAATCGAGCAGCATGACGTGCGTAAAATCAACAAGTTAATGAAATAAAGAAGATAAAAAATGCAGTGCAAAACAACGTAGTGATCAATAAACAGCTTAACACCATGTTTTCACAATCTATTTAGTGTTGTATAAATTTACCCTGCCAGCGTGCAAACACCTAAACGTAATATCTGATTACGCCCAGAGATTGACCTGGCTGGCAATGTCTTTTCAAATATAAATGATGCCGTTACCTGGCAACCCCCATCCCTCAATCGTGTTTGAGAAACGGATGACATTGAGAAAAAGTTGTTAAAGAAATTGTATTTTTTGACTTAATCATGACTTTTCAGATAAATTACATTGACACAGGAAAATACCCAAGGGTATAGAAACAAACTTAAAAATTCATTATTCAGTCGAGTTATCGACAAGATATTCGAGGAATATAACGTTGTTATCCTCTACAATGAATCACTGGAAAAACACTCTACACTTTGAGTGCAGACAAAAGGCTGATTAGAAAAGGAAGAAAGTAGTATGGCTAATGACAATTCTAAAAAGAGCGGTAACTTAACACGACGAGAATTCGTTAAATATTTTGCAGGAACAACAAGCTATATGTCTTTTGCCTCATTTGACTTGTCTGGTCCTCTTTTTCTACTCCTAAAGCAAAAAATACAAAGTTACCCAATTGATTCCACGGTTAAGACTACGGCTGAGAGGATGATCTCATTTCCATTCACACCGGCTACAACTGCTCCAAATAAACTGCCTGAAGACAAGCTGCCTCCTCCCAGCCCTAATGGCAGTACTGGTCTCCGGATCACCGAACTTTGCAAGGTTTCTGAATATGATAGTAAAGGCTATGGTAGCTGGAAGTATGTAGACCATGCTCTCCCGATAATACAGCGGACGGATATCATGCCGACTGACTATGACCCTACTTCTGTTGAACCAACGACAAAACTGCTGAACTTTTGTGCCATGAGCGATATCCATATCACTGACAAGGAAGCACCAAATTCGTTCATATACCTCCAGCAACAGGATCAACTATTCTCCGGTGGTAATACCTCCATCTATTCGCCGATAATGATGTACACAACCCAGGTTTTTGATGCTGCCATTCAAACAGCAAATGCCCTGCACAAGAAAAATCCCTTTGATTTCTTCATCTCACTGGGTGACGCCTGTAACTGTACTTCGTACAACGAACTCAGGTGGTATATCGACGTCATTGACGGCAAGGTCATTACTCCAAGCTCTGGTGCCCATCTTGGCGCTGAAACAATTGATTATCAAAAGCCATTCCAGGCAGCGGGACTCGATAAATCGATTCCCTTCTATCAGACAATCGGTAACCATGACCACTTCCTGCTTGGTTCGTTCCCTCCCTATGAAACTGGGCTTGCCGATTCCTTTACCAGCGATACTGTCTGGTCTGTAACGGATTTTCTCGTCCCAAATCCTAATACCTTCCCGGCCATGTTCAGCGTAGGAAATATGAAAACCGGTACGTCCCAATTTTATACGGGTGTCATTAATGGTTCAAACCCTTACGGCACAACCCTTTACGGTACACCCCCTCGCGAAACCATTCTCAATGCAGGGCCTGTCGAGGAGTACCCAACCGCTCCAAAGATTACTGCTGATCCCAATCGCCGTTCACTGTTGAGAACTGAATGGATTCATGAATTTTTCAATACAACTACCAGTCCGGTTGGTCACGGGTTTAACCTGGTTTCATCCAACCCAAATTTCAACCTTGTTCCAGAAAACGACAAAGCTGGTTTTGCCTGTTACAGTTTTGTGCCCAAGTCGGATATACCACTCAAAGTTATAGTACTTGACGACACTCAGCGGGAAGATGATGGTTCTGTTGATATTCACGGTCACGGGTTTCTAGACGAAGCACGCTGGGCCTGGCTTCAAGCGGAACTTGCAGACGGTCAGGCCGCCAATCAATTAATGATCATCGCTGCGCATATTCCGATCGCTGTCGCAAATATTGCTACTGAGCTTGAATGGTGGCTTGGAGGTAATAAGAGTGCTGCGGAGCCGAAACCGCTTGGTGATGCCTCCACTGATACGCAAAATGCCGTGGACCTTAAGGGGCTCGTGGATAAACTCTGGGATACCCCGAACCTTCTGATGTGGATAGCCGGGCATCGGCATTTTAATACCGTCAAGGCATTTCCCTACCCTACTGTACCTGAAAATGGCTTCTGGCAGATTGAAACCTCATCGTTGCACGATTTTCCGCAGCAGTTTCGTACATTCGAGATCTACCTGAACAGCGACTATACCATTTCAATTGAGACGGTAAACGTTGATCCGGCAGTTGCCGAGGGTTCGCCCGCAGCAACATCACGAAAATATGCGATTGCGGTCCAGCAGATAGTTCAGAATAACTTAATGGTGAATAGTGCAAACTTGGATCAAGTAACACTGAAGATTCCTGGTGCTGATCCGGAGGAGACTATAATTCCACTTCCCAGCATGGACCCGAGTCGTACAGAACAAGGCACCCCCGATCCCAAGGCAACACCACCAACAACTTACACCGATCCAACTATTGAGTATGTTGACTTGAAAGCATACGGTATCCCATACAATGCGTCGTATAATGCCCAACTGTTCAAGCAATTGAGCCCAACAATGAAGACGCATATGCAGATCCTTTTTCCCACACTATAGGAAAATGGATGGACTAATTTATAGGGGACCAATGAAATTTTCTTGTTTCATAATAATTATTATGTAAGAGCTAGGACAACAGAAGATGGTTCCTTTTCTGCTTCCGAAGTCATCAACAAAGATCACGCATTCTGCTACTCCATTGCCACCGCAGAAGATATCTTTGGGTACACCACTTCGGCAGATCCGCACCTCGAGGAAAAATCTTTGTCCCCATTATGTTCTTCCTCCAGGGCAAACCTCGCGGCCAGATCGAACCGGGAACAGACAGTCAAAAGCTGATGAATCACAGTCTCGATTTCATCCAGATCGGCCTTGACCTTTTCTTGCGTCAGGATGCAGGAAACCCGGTCTTTATAATTTTGCAGTTTCTTTCTGGCTTCAGCAACCCGCAAGGGATGATTGCCGACATACTTCTTTCTTGCCGCACCAGGGACAGCTGGCGCCATAACGGAGTAAGTACAGTCTCATTGAGACTGCTAAAGCGATAAACTCGAACCATACAAATATCTGCGCTATCTATTTAAGAAGATTCCTTTTGCAGAATGCAAAGCAGATTACAAAGCTCTGCTTCCGATGAATCTGAGGCCAGAGCAGTTGGTGCTATCTGGCAAGCCTAAAGGGGTTTAACAGGCGGATACGTTTAAAAGGATCTCAACCAGGGCTGTAAGATGCTTTAGAAAAAACCAGGGTTCTACAAATGGAAATTAATTTGAATCCAGCCTTATGTGTCCAAGTCGTGGCTTTGTTGATCTGGTAATAAGTCCCTGCACGATAGAAATTTTGGCCTTATTAGCGTTATTGCAAGAATAATAGCGAGGAAAACTGTAGCGGCGTATATAATTCCTGCAGGATATTGTTTGTTAGCATAAGGGTAATAACCTGATAGTCCGAACAAAAGATAACATCCGGTTACTGCCCATCTTGCCAATCGAAACGAAAAGCCATGAAAAACATCCTGTAAGTCAGTTTTTCCATTTTTTTCAAAATCTATGAATTTAGCTGGGACTATTACGAAGAAATAGAGAACCATCACGTACAATACCCAGGTAAGGAGCGGCCGATCCATTCTTAGTAAAGCATGTATGATTACATGCATTGCATCTAACCAATTTTTCACATCAACATTTGATGAATTAGTCACCCAGGTATTATCTAAATAGGTCTCCCAGCCCTGTATTTTTTCGAACATAAACAATGGTTCAACACATCGTATCCAACTTCCAACTATTGAGATCATTTCTGCATTAAAAGTAGCTCTTACATCAATAACTGCTGAGACTGCGACAGCAGCCCAACCTATTGACGCTATTAAAGAAAATCCTTGCAAATAATTATAATACTCGTTTTTCCATTTTCTATTATTTGGCGATTTAGCTGTATTAAAGATCAATGCTAACATAGCGCCAACGATTGTGAATCTTAGAGCGAACAACAGATGTTCATGCTCTAATCGGTTTCGAATTTCCTGTGTAGAAGTTTTGTATTGTTCGTTCAGAAAGTCCAGTTTCTTACTCTGTGCATAATTTTCTCCAGTTGGAGATACTATTTTGCACACCTCGCCTTTCTTATCAGGGTAATCAGGATCGAAAAGTTTACTAAAATCAGCCATTAATAATAGTGGCAGAATGATAAGTATGAAAATAGAAAAAGATCTAATAAACTTCACAAAAATGTGTGTTTTCATTTTGTTACCTATCACTAAACAAATAGTAGGGGTTTTTACCCAACTGGGCAAACAAATACCATGCTGTTGCCCCAACATGAGGTGTATTGGGATATGTCCAAGGTTTTAATTTATTGTCAGAGTGCCAAAAATGATTAAAACCAGTAGTTAACATACACCTCGACGCGGCAGGCATCGCTCCCGCCGCATTCCCATCAAGAAGTTGATGCTTTTCCATATCAGCAAGAATCAACTCTGCTTCTTCCTTTTTACCTAGTAGTTTTAGAGCGGTAACCATCTGAGCAGTACCCTCCCACCATGCTCCATCACCATCCTTGCAGTTAAAATCGAAGGCGTGTGGAAACATCTCCCCTGCACCACAATTTTGCAAAGCCCATTCAACTGCTGCTTCATATTGTTCAGGTTGTCCCATCCCCAACACTGACCAAGTTTGCGTATCTAACGGAATAGCCTCTTCATTAGGGATATCGCTACCAGGTTTAGTTCCTGTTCTTAGAAACGATGCTTTTCCATCGCTAGCCACCCTCATGCTTTCAACAAAATGCCGAGCATGCGCTTTTTGTCTCAGCCATTTTTGGCCTTCAGTTGTTTCTAATCCAACAGCAGATGCGAGGTTACCAAAGAATGCAACCAAATCGATGTTATGTTCAGTGCTACGCCACTCTGAACGTATCTGGGGTTTAAGATTTAATTCATTAAGTTCGAAATTTTCATAGCCACCGCGAAATCCACCAAATTCGCCGGTAATGGTGTTTTCTTTTACTATCCATTCACCAATTTTGATTGCAGCTTCCAGGTAAGAAGCGTTTTCTCCGCTAGGATCAAATTTGTACATTTGGACTAAGGAAAGCCCTGCCCATGCCATGTTTCCTGTATCTGATCCAACTGAAAATTCGTCTTCTAGATATTTTCCTCTGCCATTTTGTTGACTACTGTCCCACTGACCTGGAATTCTTGCATTTCCAGTGGCGCTATCGATAAGAGTGCCGCTAGCATAGGCGTTACGCAACCGTCCATCGGAAAATCTACGGTCATGATTTTGCGCTTGCACAAAAGTCTGCGCTATCAGTTTTGCTCGCTTAATATCTTCAGGGGTACCGCGAGCTAAAAAAGCTAACAATGCCAACGATTGATCATAAATATGGGAAACGTTATCCGGTGCTCCTGTAACGCAATCACCAGGCACAAAACTTTGTATGAAATGAGGTTCATTCACAGTAGACAGGTTAATTTCTACATCATCGAGTAAGATTGAACCTGATCTCCCCCTATCAGATTGGGAAACAACTATTCCTAACGGCCCTATAACAGAGGACAAGTCGGTTCCCGCTAGTGAAATTTCAAAAAATTGCCAATTCTGATTTAGGGGTACAAAGCCCCTATCCCTTTCCAAATAAATTGGCAAAAACATCCGATAAATTTCACCTGCATATTGAGGGCCGAAAGAATCCTGATATAGCAGTTGCTCTGACTTTGGTCGATTTATCCCTCCTGCTATAAACTTCACACTCATAGGCGGATTGGATTTTGCCCAAAATGTTAAATTAGTAGCGCCTGATAAATTTCGTCCGGGATATTCACCCCAGTTTTTGTCTGGATACTGAAAATACAAACCAGCCCAATGTTTATGGAAATCGCTTTGATCTTTGGGATGATAATCTATTTTTATGCATCCTTGGCCTCTGCGGGGAGGGTCACATTGAACGGTTTGCACAGTAAGATCATTTACATCCCCCATAAAACCTGATGGATAATATGCTTGGTATGCAGAATTTCCTGACACCATTACTGACGTATTGAATTGATCCATTTGACGATAAAGAAAATTATATGCAGCATCTATTGCCTCAGATGCTTCCACTTTGAAATTATATTGATTATCTATAGGTTTCTTTTTGGGTGTTGGTATCGCTTGAGACGATAATTCCGGTTGGACTATAACAACATCGCTCAAAATCGAATTATTAGAATCGGAATCTTCCGATGCGCAAGATATGAGCAAAAAAGCAAGAAGTGCAAGGACTGATAGTCTAACTCCCATTTTATTCTCCTTTGTTGAGTTCCTCGTCCAGAAGTACAAGTAAGGTGAGTAAGATAGAGGTTTCCATAACAAAATATATGGCAATCTTGTTTTGACATATAAACCATATAGTTTGTTAATTTTCCATTCTAAAAATGTTGCTTCTTACATTATTTCGTTTACTGAGAGCTAAAACGTAATTGCCCATCATTATTGCTAGGCACAAGAGGAAAATAAACTAACAGTTATCCTCGGCCAGAAAGTCATATGAACGGCATAGTGAAATAGGCCAAGAGTAGGCTTTCGCAAGACGGTTTTATGATTTTGAGGTATGTTTTCGATAGAGGACACCAAACTTATCTTCACTTTTTTCTTTGGAAATTACTATTGCCACTATCATCAATCTTTTTATCACTTCCCGTGCTTGAGGGCTTTGCAACTTTTGTGTAATTTAAACGCATCAAAGTTACCCCAACCTGAGAAAGGAGATAATCATGAAAAATGACAAGGAATTGCAACTTGATTTGAATGGTAACTCTAACGAGCTCATAGTGGTGCTACATGCTTATACTAAAGGGCCAAAAGATATGGCCTCGGTGGTTACGTCGACCAAAGAAGTTTGTCCTAATGCAGATATATATCTTCCCAATTTACCATTTGGACTCTTATCAACAGCTGATATCTGTGATGTTGCAAAGCAAATACTATATGACATTGATCGGTTATATGAAAATCGGAAAAATCGCGAAGACGGAAAAGAATATGAGTCGATAGACTTTATAGGACACAGTATGGGAGCGCTTGTCGCACGCAAAGTCTATATTTCGGCGTGTGGTGAATATGTTGAAGCACCATTTGAGAAAACACTTAAGGGAGAACAACCACGATTTTGGGCGATTAAAGTTGGAAGAATTATTCTTCTTGCTGGGATGAACCGTGGTTGGCATTTATCACACCACCTTTCCATAACAGCAACTGTTAAATTTTGGCTGGGTACTATCCTGGGTGATTTGCAGACAAAATTTTTCACTCAACCGACCATTTTTCAGATTCGACGCGGGGCACCATTTATAACTCAGCTGCGCATTCAATGGTTGATGATGCGTCGTAAAGCTGAAGAGCTTAAACGAGGCAAAGCTGTCACAATACAATTGCTTGGCTCTGTAGATGACATCGTTTCACCAGAAGATAATATAGACTTGGTCACCGGGAGAGATTTTTATTATTTAGATGTTGAAAAAAGCGGTCACGCCAATATCATCGAAATGAACGACAAAATCGCCGGTCAGTATCGGAAGACGGCCCTCCAAAATGCTTTAACAAAAGACCTCGACTGGTTGAATGAAAACGGCGTTATTCCGACAGATTCTCTTGATAGAATCGACACAAATGTAACAGATGTCCTCTTTGTCATACATGGGATTCGCGATGAAGGTTTTTGGACACAAAAGCTGGCAAGACGAGTCAAGAAATTTGCTGAAAGTTCAAACAGTGATGCGAATCGAACGTCTCAGCAAGAGAAAAGAGTTTTTGCTACAGAAACCTCAAGTTACGGATACTTTCCAATACTCCCTTTTATTTTGCCGTCTCGAAGGCGAGAAAAGGTTGAGTGGCTCATGGATCAGTACGTAGAAGCCCTGTCAATGTATCCTAACGCCAAACGGTTTCATTATGTAGGTCATAGCAATGGTACCTATTTATTGGCAAAATCCTTGGAAGAATATCAGTGCTGCCGCTTCGATCAAATTGTGTTCGCCGGTAGTGTTGTCCGAAAAAGATATGACTGGAATAAAATAATTAAACGAAGGCAAGCAAAACAAATTCTGAATTATGTAGCTTCCGCCGATGCCGTCGTCGCTTTGTTTCCAAACGGCCTGCAACCCTGGAGAATTTTCGATCTAGGCAGTGCCGGACACACAGGCTTCTTGAGTAACATAAAGGAATTGACTAATGCATGTTTTGTTCGAGGGGGCCATTCAGCAGCTTTGAATGAAGACAACTGGGATGAAATCGCAACTTTTATCGTCCGTGGCAAAAGTGATGAAACTATTTCTTCTTCCAAAAAAAGTAACTCTGAACAAGTATCGGAGTCTCTTGATATTCACCGGACTCTAATCGAAGAAGAACAACCTCTTTGGTCAAAATTTCTAGGCGTTTCTGCGCCATTATTAATTTTAGTAATGATTGTCTTTCTGATCGTTCCTATTTATGCACTTAACCATTCCAATGCCGGTCAGTTGGCAAAGATATCCGGTCTGCTCCTTTATATGTTGTTAGTTTGGAAGGTATTGACCAAATTCTGAAATTCTTTATAAGCATGACCTGCTTTTTCGTTTCAATACCAGTTGAGACAGGTTGAAAACAAAAGGACATATACCTATCAAATTATTTCAGGTCAGCAAAACAACACCTTTGAAAGGAGGCTGACAAAAGATGCAAATTCATGAACAAACTATCACCCACCCGGCCCTTCCATAGCCACAGCACAAGATGTTTTTGGGTACACCACTTCGGCAGATCCGCGCCTCGATGAAAAATCTTTGTCCCCATTATGTTCTTCCTGCAGGGCAAACCTTGCGGCCAGATCGAACCGGGAGCAGACAGTTAAAAGCCGGTGAATAACAGCTTCGATTTCATCCAGATCGGCCTTGACCTTTTCTTGCGTCAGGATGCAGGAAACCCGGTCTTTATAATTTTGCAGTTTCTTTCTGGCCTCGGCAACCCGTAAGGGATGATTACCGACATACTTCTTTCTTCTCGCCCCATCTTTCATCTTATAGAGCAGGCAGAGATACTTGCCATCTTTCCAGTGTTCTTTGGCATCAATGCAGCCATTGGCTGTGAGCTGGGCGATGGTGGTGCCGAGGGAATGATATCTCTGCAGCAGCTTATTGTGATAGCTGCCGATGATCTGCAGTTTGCTGTCAATATCCATTTGGGTCTACCTTTGGGTACAAAACAACAACCTGGGTGACTGGATTTGTTCCCATGTTTTTCGACTGTTTGCTTTCCTGTCAAAGTGAATAGGGATTATCGCCTTAGGCAAACAGCTCATTATCGGCGATCCTGAAGCCTTCATTGCAACCCGCGCAATAAGCGAATATCCTCCACCTCAACGCCGATCACCTCACCACTGATCACCCCTTCGGCGAACTTCCAGGCGAGCTCCTGCAGCCGGATAATATCCAGGCTTTTCCCGGCCATATTCTCCAGCTGTTGGATGCGGATATTGGCCGCGTCCAGATTTCTTTTTGCGGCGAGCAGTTCAGCTTTAAGCGAAGGCACCGTCTCATGACCGGCACCACTTAACAAGGCACTCTTGGCAACCGACAGCTCGGTCCGCAGCCGGTCAATCTCCTCCCGCAATCCGGTCAAGCCTTCCTCTATATTTTCTTCGGGCAGCTGCCGGCATTCCTGCAAGGCCTTGATCAGCACATCCGGCCGGTTCTTCGCCTGCAGCCTGATAATCTGGCAATAGGCACAGACATCGTGGCCGTACTGGCTTTTCAGATTTTTTTCCTCACCGCATAAGAAACAACTCTTTTTCTCGGTCTCACTCATAGCCTTTAGAACTCCGGTCTGATAATGCTCCATATCAATAAAAATAACTTCCCCCGGCACCTCACCGCGGCATGTATCGCAATACTCAGTCCTGGTACCCTTCTTCAGTTTGAGGTTGCGACGGTATTTCTCGCAGGCCTCACGAAAACCACGCTCGGTGCATTTGAGCATTAAACCACCGGTTACCGGACATTTGGGAGTGACTGTTTGTTTTTCTGCTGCCATTTCTTTCCCTCTTCCGGTCAATAGGCTCTGGCTTTCCGGTCGGTCAGCATGTAGCTCTTTTTCTTTAACAGGTATTTCAGCAACTCCGGTGCCTTCTGCTGATTGCCGCCAACCAGATCAATCACCTCGGGCAGGCAATTTTGAAACAGGCATTCAAGCTCTTTTCCTAAAACCGAGGCCTGTAATTCCAGCTCGCCGTTCAAACGCGACCGGGGTATATACTTGCCCCGGTAGATATCGAGATTAAGCTGGATCTGTTTGACGACAATATCAATGCGGGCGATCTCCTTTCGTACCTTGTCGTTATGCAGGTTGAATTCGGCGAGCTCCATCCGGACCTCTTCGGCTTCAAGGGCGTCTTCTTCCCGTTCCAGATGCCTGAATTCAATGCGGTTGACAATGGTGTCTTGCGGGACCTCATTATGCCCGGCAAAGAAGTTGATAAACTCGGCCGGGGTCCACTGAGGAAAACCTTCTCTTGCAACATCCTCTTTGGTGATGGCGTTCAGCGGCTCGGCTCTGACACTGACTATCTCGATCAAGCCTAATCTCTGTATCTGCTCACCCTTACGCAGCCCCATAGCCTTTTTTACCGCCCAGAGCAGATCTCCCGGTTGAAGAAAATCCCAGCCAAGCCTTCGGGTAACATCCTTGGTTTTATTCAGGAACTGGGGTGTGGTTAAGGCAAAACTCATATTTCTCGGCATGGGCTCCATCCTTCTATCATCTTTTTAATACGTTGCCGCTGAAACTCATCGATCAGCTCTCTATTCGACTCCCACCGACCGTCAACCTTGACTGCAGGGAAGTTTTCTTCCTCGACCCATTTCTTAATGGTTTTCCTGTTCCGGCCGGTGTACTCGGCTATTTCCTCTAAGGTCACCAGGATTGGTCCGGTTTTCCCCATCTCTCAACCTCCCATAAACTGCGAACTGACTCTGATCACTTGCTCTTCTATCTCTTCATCTTCAAGATTTTCCGGCTTGACCCGGTGTTTGACCCCGAGGTATTCAGCCAGGCAGCAGACCGCCACCCAGTTATCCCAATAATGATTGTCCCGGCTGCCGATCTGTTTCCAGACGCCCTTTTCATCGCGGGCCTCGGAGATCAACTGTTTGCAATAGTCCTCACCCACATCCCGGTAGAGATGGATACAGCCGGGCGTATCCGGTACCAGAGAGAGCTTGATCGCCATATTGTCCTTGAAGAATTTGGTATTCATCCGAATCGCCCGGATCCCGCCGCCGGGTATCGGCTGATCGGTGCCCGGCATATATTCTTTCTGGCTGAAGACATAGGGCTGGCTCATCGGCCTATTCGAGCCGAAGACCGGGGTAATCATCCCTTCATACTGAATGCAGAACTCCAGGACCTCTTTGGTCCGATGGCCAAGCATATCGATAAAGGCATGCTCGACATGGTAGCGCTGGCCATCCATATCAAAATACTCACTGCCCCAGAGGGTCTCAGCTATTGCTTCAAAGGAATCGACCGGCTTTCTCAGAACCAGCCATTGCTCGTTTTTAAAGCCATAGCCAAAGGCCCAGAGGGACAGATAGAAAAGACCGTCGTCCTGGGTATCGATTCCGGCCAGCAAGGCCGCCACCCGTTCGCCACCGGGTAACCTGCTTTCCGGTCGGTCGTCACAGAACGAAAGGATTTTATCCACCGGCTGGGCCTGCAGCTCGATCTTCCAGGGCAGTGAGCGGTGGCCGTTCTGAAAATCCTGATAGGCGTTAAACTGTTCTTCCGGGCTAAGGTTCTTGTCCTTGCACTTCAGGTAACTGCTGGCCACCTCACTGAGGCTGACAAAGTACGAGGTCCAGGAAGGCACAATAAAACCGATGGATTGCGGCCGGTGTCTCTGCAGGTGGCGAAACATCTCTTCGCCCTGGGAGCCGTCTTCCGTGCGCAGGCGCCAGCCGCCTTTCATCGATAGTTTGTTGGCTGTGTGCCGGGCATCGTCGTCCCACATCTGCCGGCAGGATGGCTGCTGGCAGATATAGCGGGCCAGCTTTTTCGCCTCGATCTCCTTGCGGTCCAGGGAATGGCCGTCTTCACCTTTCGGCCACCAGAAACTGTCCTTATTGAACTGCATCAGCTGTTCAGTGCCGCAATAGGGACAGGTGGCCCAATAGACGAAAAGAGCCTGCGTCTCTTTGCTGATCTCCAGCCAGATAAAGCCTTTTTCTGTCGAGGCGGAAGCCATGACCAGTATTTTACGATTGCGAAAGGATCTGGTCCGCAGCTTGGCCAGATCAATGGTGCTGGCCTCGGTGGCACTGGGGCGTTCAAGGTATTTATCCACCTCATCAAGCAACAGGAGTTTTATCGACCGGTGCGCCAGTGAAGTCAATGACCCGGCCCAGGCGATCCGGTGGTACATATTACGCAGCCGCAACTTATGCTTGGCCACATCGTCATGGCGACCGGTCATCAACCTTCGCAGCTGTGGCGAGAGTTTATAGGAGCGCTGGATCCGCTCCTCCATAATCTCCACCCCGGATTTCTCCGTGGGGTAGACATAAAGAGCCGGGCCGGGTTCAAAGACTGACGACCAGGCAAAGGCGGTCAGGCCGAAGGTGGTTTTGGTGGTCTGGGGTGCGGCACAAACGGCAATCTTCCTGATGAAGGGTAACGCATAGGCATCGAGCATCCCGGCCAGATGGGGCGTCACATCAAGGTTGAGATAGCTGTCTTCAAACAGGCCGGTCGGCACCTTCATGTGGTTGGGTGCCCATTTGGAGGGTTTGATTTTTGCTCGCCTGTTAAAGACCAGTTGCTCGGCCCTGGAGAACTGAAAGCGGTACCGGCCGTTATCTAATAGCTGCCGGGATTTTTCGGCATGTTCGCCCAGGATGGCAAGAGTGCCTTTATACCGGCGCACTTTCTTGATGGATTGCGGCTGCAGCATTACTTGATCACCTCATCATCTTCAAACAGCACCTCAAACTCATCGGCGGTGCTGAAACTGTTCAGCAGTTCGTCCCAGACCTGCAGCAGCAGGTCGGTGAATTCAGCCTGCCGGGCGAGCTCGCCCTTCACTGCGACAATCAAAGCCGGCGCTTCCATCTCGATCTTCTGGCGAAAGCCGTTATCGAGAGCCACCGTTCGGGAGGCCATCTCGAGATAGAGGGCGTCCCGCTCCAGGAGCAGGCCCTGATCCTTATTAAACTTCAGGGCCGCATGCTGGTTATTGATCTTCAGTTTCTCGTTTTCCAGCTGCAGCTTTTCGATGGAAAGGGCGATGTTCGGCCCTTCCTCCTCTTCAGGCTCGCCAATCCGGCCGATGCCCTCCGCCTCGATATACTGCTTGACCAGTCGGCGGGAATAGACCCCGTCCTGATTCAGGCGGCACTTGCCTTGCTGGCAATGCCGGTAGAAGGTCCGTTGGGTGAGTTCGTAGCCAAGGTCCTGCAACTGGCGCAGAACCTCCGCCTTGTTCTTGCCTTCTTTGAATTCAACCCAGGCTCTAATGGTCATAGCTCACCCCGAACAGTTCAACAGCAGTGGACAACTTTCTTGCCCCGGTCAATATCTTCCGGCAACTTCATCGCCCGGCCAGCCGGTTCCAGATCTCCGCCAGGCTCTATTGCGGCCATGGCCCAGGCGACAATCAAATCGCCTTCGGCCTTCAGTTTATTGAACAGCTCACAATCAACATCACCCGCTTCAGGTCTGGTTTCAATGAACAGCAAACGGGCCATCAGTTCCCGGTCCCGCTGCAGGTCGTCAGACAGGGAAAATGAATGACAGGAACCAGCCAGGGCACAGTCCGGCATAAACCCATAGGGTCTTTTCCCGTCATGGTCCCTGGCCATCAGCAGATCCTGGCCAAGCAACCTTTTCACCCAGCCGGCAAAGACCGGATTGTTCACCCGGCAATAAAAATCCCTGACGACCAGATCTTCGTTTTCTGTTCCAAACAGCTCCTGTTCATCGCCGATATTCAACCGGCAGCCATCGAGCAAACAAAGCAGCTCGTTTTTCTCCAGCATCGACGGGCTGATTCGGGCACAGCGTGCCGAGCCGACCAAAAAGCACAGCAGGTTCAGCAGCAGGCGGTGTGCGGAAGAGCTGTCACCTGCCAACAGCAGCATCCGGCCGGGAGGCGGTGCCTTGAAATCAAACAGCCGTCCCATCCATACCCGCAAGTTTTCGATGGCCACAGGGTCACCCAGGACACTGTCTAAAAACCTTTGCCAATTCTTCATTGTTGTCTCCATTGTTGTTTGTTTTTTCCTTTTCCCTTGCTGCGCAGCAGCCTATTCTCTCTCACGAGATCACGTAATGGCCACGGGCGACTGTTGCTCTTACCAGTTTGCCGGGCACACTCACCGGCTGGCACTGGACACAGAAACAGCCGCCCCGCTCGCCTTTTAAGAAGAGCTCTCCGAGGCATATCGCGCACCGTTTCAGGCCGGGTTCCCGGTCAAGTTGATCGAGCGAATCGTTCACCGGTAGAGGTTTAATCTTCACCGGAGGAGGAGTCACCCCCTCCCCCCGCTGGTGAAGACCAGGGGAACAGGCGGAGTCATGGCTTTTAGATTCTTGCTTTAGTTCTGGAACCAGGCCGGGCTCAATCCATCTGGCCAGATCGCCGCCGAGCTCTGCATAGTTGCCCGGATCCTTGCCTTGAAGCACTGGCCAGTATTTTGCCTGCCGGTATTCAGCCAGCCAGGCAGCAGCGGCAACCGCTCCAGGGCCGGGCTTACCATCTTTGCCCTGGTCTGCGTCGAGGGCAACCAGAATCACCGGGACGGTTTTCAGTTCAGTCCGAAGAGGTTCAGGAATACCGGTGGCGACAGTCCCCAGGGCAATGACCATCACTCCTGCATGGGCTGCAGCCACGGCCATGGCGTCAAGTTCGGCCTCGACGATCACCGCGCCGCGGATCTTGCCCGCCGGTCGAATTACCATGGGATGGGTACCACTACCCTTGACCCAGAAGTATTTCAGATCCTCAAGGAATTTCGCCCGTGCTGCTTTCGGCCTTCTGATCCGCAGCCGGTGAATCCGGTTTTTCCGGTCGATGATCGGGATCAGCAGCCCGCCCGGCAACCATTGCTCTTTCTTGCCTTCAATTTCCGGAAGGCCGACAGCCGAGCGCTTGACCTTCCGGTCATGCTCCAGCCAGCCGAGGCGAAAGCGGTTGACTGAATCGAGCTTTATGCCCCGCGTTGCCAGCCACTTGAGAACCTCAGCCTGCCCGGCAATCTTCTCTTCGCCTTTTGCCACCAGCTCACGGGCCCACTTTTCCCAGATATCTTTTGGAACAATCACTGCCGGAATCGGCAATTCCTTCACCTGATTTGACTGCGGTTTAACCGAATACACGGCTTTCTTCCGGCCCTTGCCGGTGCCGTTACCCAGCCGACAGGTATCGGCAACAGGGCAGGAGCTCGCCCGGCAGGCCAGCCCCACCGTTTCATGGGCCTGGGGACAGCTCATCTGCTCCATTTCCCGCAACCAGGTGATGATGTCGCCCTTAAAATCGCAGGCATAACACTTGAAGCCGCCGTCATCCTTGATATTGAATTTGTCCGATCCGGTCGACCCGCCGCATTTCGGGCAGGGTCCGGCATATTTACCTGTCTTCCTTTTCAGGTTGTAGCGGTCGGCGATATCTCTTAGAAGCTGGTCCATGGCTTGAAACTCCTATGCGTCCAAAGGCTCGCCGGCAACCAGTTCAAGGCCGAAAATCTTCACCATGCCGCCCCTCTTCTGTTTGCCGTAGCCTGCCTCCTGCAGCAGCCTGGAAAATTGCCGCCGCAGGGTAAGCAGCACTGCCGGATAGTTATATTTTTTGAACCACTGCTGGTAGGCCTCATAGATTGTCGAGAGGTTGATGCAGTCCGACTCATCGGCCGGACGGCAACACTGGTCGATAAACTCCCGGACAAGGCCCACCGCTGATGAACTGGGCGGAATACTCAATTCCTCCACGAGCTCGGAGAGGTCAATGCCCGTCACCCGCTCCAACAGCGAAAGACTTTTCTGGGTTGGCTGCAGAACCACCTTGGTCAGATCCAGGGTGTAACGGATATCCAGGCCACCGGGTGCCTGGGTTGATCGTATATGGCTGTGCCGCACATCGATCACCTTGCCGAGCTCGTCCACCTGAGGCACGGAGTAACTTCCGCTCTTGCGGATGGAGGGCAGCACTTCCGAGGTGACCCATTCCATAAACGGTTCCGCTTCCGGTTTGTTCGAGCGGAGGATCAGGCGATAGAGGCCGGGCTCGTCGACTGTGTTCACCTGCCTCATTCCGCCCTCCCCCTGAATTAAATTCAGGGCAAGGTGGTTTTCCGGGATACGGAGCAAGGCTTTAGTTACATTGTCCAAATCAAGAATCTCACAAACATCTTTCGCCACAAACCACGGTTCGCCCTTCTCGTCCGTAAGTGACCGTACTGACTGTGAATTAAAAGTGAAAACTGTTACTTCCTTTGTGCCGTTCATCGTTTACTCTCCTTTCTTGTTTATTTTCTCTTTCAGAGAAAAAGGAACTTTTTATAACTCCTCAAGTCTTACCTAAGTAATTTGCAAGTCTTACCTTTAACTACATAATATTATTAATAATGTTGTGTGAGGTATGACTTAATTAGTAAATATGTAGCACGTGCGTATGGAATGTATTTTTCCCTGTGAATTTATTTTTTCACGTGCGCCCGTGCGAGGAAGTAATCTCCTCTTGGCTGACTACCCTTATCCTGTCATTACCAACAGTTAAGCCCATGACTTGCATAGGAGTTGCCTAAGACTAAATTACTTGCACGGCCATTTAGCCCGAATTTCGGGCGAATTCGTCCACTTCGAGGGCCACCTCATGGTTGATGGCCATATAGTAGATCCAGGTTTTGCCGCCGGATTTGTCGACGATAAAGCCGCGCTCCCTGAGTGATTTGGTGATGGTCTTCATCGCCGGTATTCGTTGATCGCGGGAATCCATATTCACGCTCCACCACCACTTGAAGGCGCTGTACATTGTCGTGCATTGCAGCCTCAGTTCTTTGTCATCGGGTTTGTGAATCAACACATCGATGATAAATTCACCGATATGGTCTTCTTCTCTGGCCAGTTTGGTGACCCCGTCGAGGATCGAGGCCGGGGGACAAAGGCCTTTTTCCTGCCATTCGAGACAACCCTCCACCAGCCAGCGGAGGATTCCCGGCCGATAAGCCATCATCTTTTCCTGAAGTTTCGGGTCTTTCTTCCGGAAGACATCGGCATGGCCGGGCCACTTCCTCTTTGCTTCCTCGACATCGTCGACATAACGGAAAGGAAAGAGGATCAGCAGTAAACGTTCGACCAGAGCGAAGTCACTGGTCAGGCCGTAGGGAATATGGTTGGTCCGCAGAAAAAGAGAATGGGTGGGATCAAAGGAGATCTCCGCCCGGAAGTTGGGCCGACAGGTGATCTTATCGGTGCCGGTGAGGAGCTTTATCGCCTGACCGTTGATCTTCTGGCCCTTATTGGTCTCGGAGCCGACGATCAGCCGCTTGCCCATCAGGCTGTACATATGCTCGGAGGCCGCATTCGGACCGGGGGTGTTCCGCTGCTCGATCAGCATCGCCGCATTCAGTTCATGGTAAAAGGGACCAAGCACACTGCCGATCATATTGAACATGATGCCCTTGCCGTTTCGGCCCGGCCCGATAAAGACCCAGATAAATTGCTCGAAGGCGTGACCGGTGATGGCACAGCCGAAGGACCGTTTTAAAAAGCCCGCAACCTCCTCGCTGTCGGAGATCTCGACAAGCAATTTATGCCATGGCTCGTAATCGGCGTGGGGATCGTAGTCAAGATCCAGGCACTTGGTCATCAGATCGGCCGGGCGACCGTTGGTCAGTGCCCCGGTGCGCAGGTCGATAACGCCATTCTGCACCGGCAGAAGCAGAGGCTTTTTATTAAATTCGCTCTCCCGGCAAGCCATTTTCGGGTCAACAATCTTCGACCAGTATAAAGCCTTCCTGGCGCCGTTTTCCGAACGGAGACGGTTGACCCTTTTTTTGTACGTTTCCAGCAGCCGCAGTTTCCAGGCGTCTTCGTGGTTCTTGTCGATGCCATGTTCGTCAATCTCCTGCTGCAACTCCATGGCCATCCGCAGGTATTCCAGGGCGCATTGTTCGACTGCCCCGAATGACCGTTCCTTGTCATCCGCCTGCCAGACATGGTTCATCCAGCGATACCATTCGCCTTTTTCCGGAGTGACGTTATAAATGAATTGATCCTTATAGAGCGTCGCATAGAGCACCCCGTCGCCCCGCTCGTTGGCGTCGAGACATTGTTTGATAAAAATGGGGTCCAGCGGTTCCCGCTCCTCCCGGCCCAACAGCTCCTCGGCCCGATCGCGAACCGCCCGGGCAATTTCCTGCTGACTCTTTGGTTCTGTCATATCAATTTTCCTGATGCTATTTTGTTCTCACAAAACCTGCGCCACATCGCCTGGACAGCCGAAAACACTGACGCGGGGAATTGCCGGTTTTGCCAACTTGCCACCAAAATATTAAATCCACAGCCGTTCAAGCCTCGAGCTCGTTCCACCCGATAGACTTTTGAAGGCTGGAAAGGACCCACGTTTGTTGGTGAGCTGGTCCTTATCTGGCTGTTTACAACCGAGGGGGCCAGGGGGTTGTTGAGGCTCGGGGTCGGACTGGTTAACGTATTGATATTATTCATTGTGGTTAATCCTTCACGAAAGAAAACCCCATCGCCGCCCTGCTTGCAGGTGGTGAGGACGATGGGGCTGTACAGGTGGAACGACAGGAGAGGTAAGGAGCAGTATAGGTGGGACAATTGCCAAGCTGTGCAGCAGGGCCCGACACGGACTTGGCGAGGAGGTATAGAAGTATCAAGAGTATTGCGCCAATTGATATAAGAAAAACCAGACACACAACAGCAACCACGGGGCTAGCAACAATCCGTAATTGATCTGCTCGAGCATTGTTTGTCTCCTTCTTGCAATATGCGGATTTAGACAGCAGCATGGCAAAGCGTGATATCATGTGTCGCAATGCCTATGAGATGCAGCGAGCTTTGAGGAATTCGTTAATATCCTTCAGCTCGTATTTGACGCCACCGGCCTTGAAATACTTTGGACCGGTACCGGCCGTTCGCCACTGAGCAAGTGTGCCGGTCGTCACCAATAATAGCTTTGATGCGTCTTCTGGGCTGAGCAGTTGCGGGACGGGTTGCGGCATGATTGCCTCCAGCTCTTCCCGGAATATTCTTCTGATTATCGTTTCATTCATCACGTCACCCTCTCAATCATATATTTTGTTGTTATGCCGCTCGTTGCTGTTTTGCTGCCTGAGTATCAATCCAGTCACGAAGGCTGACCAGGGCAACGATGGCTTCATCAATTTCAGTGACACAGGTTGACCGCTCTTTATTGGTGATCGTGCCGGGTGTGTTGTCGAACCATGCCTTGCGGGAGGCCTCGATAGCGTCGCCGGTTTCGCGCAGGACATTGGAGACTTCCTGCATCATTTCAGAGTCTGGCTTCGCCTGAGACACACGCAGAGGGACAAAGACGCCGGACAGCAGGTTGGCGATATACTGGCCGATGGGATAGGCGCGCTCTGGCGACTGGTCGTCCTGGCGGATCATTGAGATTAAGGTGCGCAGTCTGGCCAGTGGTCCGAACTTGCCGGTGGAGAATTCATCCTCGGTTTCCGGAGACCGGCACCAGGCCCGAACAAGTTGGGGAGAAACAGAAAGCAGACGGGCCAGTTCGACGGCATCACCCCGCTGAAGAACGAGGTCCATCACTTCATAGTCGCGTGGGAGTTTGGTTTCTCGGGGGATCACAACTTCTCCTTTTGGTGAAAATTTTGTTTTTATGTATACGGTGCACTGGCACCTACTTGAATTTGATTGCAAAAACGCCCGCCCCCCTGTTAGTTTGTTTGAGCTGCCAAGCGATAAACGCCCTAACTGTGTCCGGGGAACGGGACTTTTTTTATTTCTAGTTGTCCTTTCTTTCTGGCCGGTTCTGGCCTGTTTTACTTTTGTCCGGCATGACGCCGTAAATTCCGCAACCAAGATGGTTGGCGATGCATTGCAGAATCTTTTGGTTTTTGCGATGGCCATGGATGTGCTGGCTGATATAGGCCCTTGAAAAGCTGGTCGTATCGGCAAACTTCGATATTGCACCCATGCTGTCCTTAATCAGGAAGGCATGGATGATTTCGTCAGGTGTTGTGAGGTTTTTTGCCATTTTGATCCTGCTGAATTTTGTCATTTTTTTGTGGTTTCTGATGAAGCGTGGACCTTAGTTGAGTCGCGATTTGTTAATCACTGTTGATCTTAAAGGTAGCTCAAAAGTTAACGAATGGCAACATAAAAAGTTAACATATGAAACATATGAAACGTTATAAATTTTTTAGCCAACGATTACAGTATCTTGTCGACAATAAAAAGATTAGCCAAATTGAGCTTGCGAAGGAAGTTGACGTAACTGGAGCGATGGTAAGTAAATGGCTATCTGGCAAAGTCGCTACTCCAAGAAGAACGACTCTTCAGAAACTAGCTACATTTTTTGGCTGCTCGATTGAATGGCTTGCGAATGGAAAAGGCGAACCTTTCCCAACAGCACAAGAGCCGAATGCGAAAGATCAACCTGCTACTGTGCCTCAACAGGCTGAAACATTCTCCATTAAAGAAACACTCTCAATGGCCACTGAATTGCTCGAATCAGAATCTGAATATAAAAACGCCCTGGCAACAAACATCAGGCTCTTTCATCAAGCAGTCACAATGGAGAATGATATGAAATACGTAGAAAAAGAATTGGAAGGAATGCAAAAACGAATGGAAAGAATGGAGCAAATGCTACTCTCTCTCGGAGCAAGCCTGCCAGAAAAAAGAGACAAAGCCGCCAACTCCTAAGATGGTACTACTGAAAGAATATCGGCAGAAGAAGAACCAAAATTAAACACCTTCAGCCAAACTAACGAATACAAACCATAAAGGACAAAGCAAGCATTGCCTTAAAATTTGAAACACACCATATTTCAAGGCCTGACCACGATTTTCATACTTGCCTCAAGGATGTAATTGTTTTTTATCATAGTTTAAATTGGTTGAAGTTATTTGTACCGTCAGAGGACTCCAGACAGTCTCTAGAACATACGCCCGTACTGTGCTTATTAAATGCGAATAAGGGAAAATTATGAAATTAATTTTTACTGAAAACTATGAGAGGTTGAAAGAAAAACTTTCGTCCGTTGGGGGGGAGTGGGATGAATCTCAACCGAATAAAAAAGTACTACGTCTAAATGACGGGATCATGAACTGGTACGATACTACAGGAACTATTCAATTTCAGGGAAAACAAGAACCGAGAATCAAATTAGAAAAGTTGGTTCTAGCAGCTTTGAATCCAGAACGAAAATTGACATATGAAGAACCAGCAGACAAAAAAGATAATGAACCCGTCAAGGATGAACAAATACCTGTTGAGTTGCCTGATCAGAGTATTGCAACAAAGTACTTAAAAGGTGAATTTGAAAATTCAGAAATAATTATAGGAATAGTGAGCGCCGTTGGTACCGAGACACCTAGAGTAATTACTCCCCTAATTGATCGGTTAAAGCATTTTGGCTATGAAACTATTGAGATTAAAGTGTCGTCTCTTTTAGAGGCAGGAAGTGCCACAACAGAATACGATAGGATTAAAGGGCTGATGGAGGCTGGCGACAGCCTGAGGAAATCCACCAAAAATAACGCAATCCTGGCTTACGGCACTGCAACACTAATAAATGAAAAGCGAAACGAAAAGAATGGTAAAAGAGCCTTTATCGTTAACTCGTTAAAACATCCAGATGAGGTTGAAACACTACGGAAAATATATGGTCAAGGATTTTACTTATTTGGTATTCACGCTGACAAAAAGCGCCGACTACATTATTTAACAAACGATAAAAACCTTACTGATGACCAAGCTGTTGAACTTACGGCAATAGACGAAGATGAAAAAGTCTCTCATGGGCAAAGGACGAGGGACACATACCACCTGTCTGATTTTTTTATCAATTTCGGAAAGAATGACGACCAAGTCAAGAACACTATTCAAAGATTCTTAGAGCTAATATTTTCTCATCCTTACAAAAATCCTACTTTTGATGAATTTGCGATGTTCATGGCGTTTTCGAGCTCTGTTCGTTCAGGTGATTTATCTCGTCAAGTTGGTGCGGTAATTACAAAAAATCAGCATATTTTAGCTACTGGCGCTAATGAATGTCCGGTGTCCGGTGGGGGGCTGTACTGGGCAAAAATTGAAGAATCGAGTGGAATTGTTGTCGATTCTACTGACGGTAAGGATTACACAAGGAACGAGGATTCTAACAAGGCGGAACAAACTGAAATAATAGATGAAATACTAAAAAGCGCATCGGAAATTAACGGAATGCCCTCAGAGTTACTGAACGATATAAAAAATGTTTTGAATAAAAGTCGCATTCGCGATCTTACTGAATTTGGGCGTGTAGTTCACGCCGAAATGGAGGCTATCCTTTCCTGTGGTAGATCTGGTATAAGCTGTATAGATGGCACATTATTTTGTTCGACATTTCCTTGTCACAATTGCGCGAAACACATAATTGCAGCAGGCATAAGACGAGTTGTATACGTTGAACCATATCCAAAAAGCAAGGCGCTGGAGTTCCATTCCGATTCAATCGAGCTTAGAACCCAACTAGAAATAAATGATCAGCCCAATAGCAAGCGAGTCGTTTTTGAACCTTTTACTGGGGTAGGTGCGCGTAGATTTCTTGATTTTTTCTCTATGAATCTGGGTTCAGGGAATAAACTGAGGAGAAAAGACAAAGAAGGTTCAACGATTGAATGGAAAAAGAGTGAGGCTAAAACTAGAGTGGCATTACTTCCAAAGTCGTATTTGGAAATCGAAAATGAAGCAGCCAAATTGTATTCAACCCAAATAAAGGCATAACAATTTTCTGCACCTAACCGTGTTCCTCAGTGCTGCACACAGTCATGTGAAAATTGCGTTATTTATTTAGAATAGAAGACTATCTGCACAATAAATCGAATTAGGATAACCATTTATCATGATAGACTTTTTAATCAATCCATTCTTTAAATTCTGCTTGCTCCCCATTGGAAGCGCCATTCTTGGAGTGGGAGTAAAGTTTATTAGCCGTAATGACCAATATGGAAAGTTCAAGAAAGAGGACATCGCGGTTGGACTTGATCTTGCACTAACAGCTTGTCTTATGTTTGTAGTCCTTACCACAGACAGAGCCGCGAAATTAATATCCACAAATAATGAGTTAGCTGCAGTTTTGAAAAATAATACTATTGATCCTGCAGCAGCAAATGCGCTACAAATGCAGGCTCAACAGTTATCAAGTCAAATTGCAAGCTCAGGATGGTTGATATTTCTAATGTTTTTAGGGTTATTAAGCTTTTCAACATTAGTACGTAAACAAGGTTGGAAATCTGAGACAGAAATGGATCCATTCATAGGTATTGCCCTACCTTTACTATTTGGGGTGTTAACAATAATTGGTGTAATGGCAGGTGCAACATCATGAAATACAAGAGGAAATTTTTGACTACAGATTGGATTCCTATTATAGGTTCAGTAGCATCTATTGTAGGAATTGTAATTATACTAATTCACAAATTTGGTTTCACATCTGAAATCATAGCCTCTATAGCCTCAATAATCTCTGGGGTTATTGCCTTTACTGCAGGTATGTACAGCAAATTACTCACTAAAAAATTGTCTAGTTTAGCAAAATCAAAGCGTATTTTTATAGCATACTCTAGCCAAAATGAAGACCTTGCACTTGATGTGATTAAAAGATTAAGAAGCAAAGGGGCTTATGTATGGCTTGCGAAGGAAAAAATCCAGCCTGGGGAGCAATTTGAAATTAAAGTTTCTGAAGCTTTGGATGATGCTGACAGCTTTATAGCCTTACTGGGGAAAGATATTTCACCAAATGTCCTAAAGGAAATTAGCATGGCAAAGGCGCATGGGAAAAGAATATTCCCTGTTTTGATAGATAAAGTATCATTACCAGATGACATTTCTGGTTTAAGCTATCTTGATCTTACTGAAGGAAAAGAAGACAAAATCCAGAAGCTCATTGAAATAACAACATAAAACTAAGTAAGGGGTCAAGTCGGCTTTTGGCTATTGTCGTAAAATTTTAATAACAAGTATAATGCACCGGTTAGACCAGTGATCATCAAGTTAGGTGCATCGACTGCATGCTTTTCCCGAAACTAATCGCTTTCGGACCCCATAACCTTCACAAATCTGAACATCTCATCGTCATCCCCTTCTTGATGAGCCTGAACCGAAACTTGGTTTGGATCTGGATGAACCTTGTTGTAGAACTCAACAATCCTGAAGCCACACCTATTTACATAAAAGTGAATGTTTCGTTTCTCAAAATACGGGGTGACGGTTTCCCAGACCTTCGTGTTTGGGTACTCTCTCGATTGCGGTAAGTGTCAACGTAGTTTTCGCCTAATAATTGTTGACATCTTAAATTTGCTCTCATATGGTGTCAGGTATCTTTCTTTACTATACTGCGGTATGGTTTTACCTTTTCCGTAAAACGAGAGATCATGCTGACCGGCGAGTATCACTTTCATTGTCAATTTTCCACGCCTGCTGTCCTGCCAGAATTCAAGGGATCCATGCTGCGAGGAGGTTTCGGTCACGCGTTGAAAAAAGTCGTCTGCGGCCTGCAACGCAGTCATTGCTCAGGTTGCCTTCTTTCTCCAACGTGTATATACGCACTGCTCTTCGAAAACATTCGATCAAACGACGACTCCGTAGGCAAAGGTCGAATTTCTGCGCCGCCTCAACCTTATGTCCTGCAACCTCCCATAACCGCAAAAAGGGCTTTTGATAAAGGCGATCCTTTCGATTTCACCCTCCTCCTTTTCGGCCGGGCCAACAATTATTTGCCTCATATCATCTATGCTTTCGAAAATCTGGGAGAGAATGGACTGAATCGTTCTTCTAAAAACAAGTCAGCTCAATTCTCGCTACAAAGTATTCGCTCAGGAGATGCCCAGGTCTACGACGGAACCCGAAAGACGCTGACTCACGACCTACAGCTAACAGATCTCAACCCACCGGATCCACCCGATCAGCCGGTAACGGACCTCACTGTAAAATTCATCACCCCTTTGCGCCTGAAGCAGCACAATCGCTTCCAGGACGATTTGCCTTTTGATCTACTGATCCGTGCTGCCCTGCGCCGTATCTCCATTCTGGAAAACGCTCACGGCCGAGGCGAGCCCAATCTCGACTACTCCGGCCTGGTAAGGCGGGCCGCCGAAATATCGAGCAGACATAACACTCTCCAATGGCAGGAACTGACTCGATATAGCAATCGCCAAAAGACCTCCATGCAGTTGGGTGGCATGCTTGGAGAGATTACCTACCAGGGCAGCCTGACCGAATTTCTACCCCTGCTGCAATATTGTGAAAAAGTCCATCTCGGCAAACAGACCAGTTTCGGACTGGGGAGGATGAAACTGGAGATGCCGTAACAGAAAAAACCGTGGAGGTTTGCCAATGCCGATCCAATATGCTTCAACATTTCTCTCCCATGCTTCTGTCCACAAGAAACTCGTTCAGAAGGTTGCAACAGAGCTGGGACGCAGGGGAGTCCTGGCTTGGCTCGATAAAGACGAGCTCGCCCCGGGTATGGAACTTTCGTCCATTCTATTCAAGTCTGCCGAAAGACAGCTGACAATGACGGCATTTATTTCAGACGAATCACTCAAGTCGCAATGGTGTAATGAAGAATTAAAACCGTGCCTTGAGGCTGCCAATGATGACATTTCCGACAAAATAATTCCCGTGTACCTTGGTGACCCGCATACGCTGATCAGTAATTCGTCCTTACTGAAAGCTGACTGGTTAACCCCGGATGGATCAAGAACAGATAAACTCGGGGAGGTGGTAGAAGATATTCATTCAGCTGATGCAGCATCCATTGCCGCAAAAATTGCAAAAGTCCATTACCAGCGACTCAAAACGAACAAATGTTCCCAACTCATTGTGGCCCTCGATCAACGTGGCCGGGGAGAGCGTATCGGCGATCCTGATTTTCTTCCCAAAAATTGGAGCGCCACATCCTGGCCGGCACTTGTATTTCGGCCAGATCGAGGCGATAGATCAGAAAGACAAGTGCTTCAGGAAGCAGACTGGAAATCATACGGGGATTGCGTGGTGCAGGCGTTGGCACAAGCTCTGGGAACACGGCGGCAACGCGAGATTTATATCACCGGCAATATGCAGCTCGCATGTGCCTGGCTATTGGGCTCGTATTTCAATCGCACAAACGGGATAAAGCTTGTCAGCCATAATCCTAGAGGCGACCAGACTCTTAATATAGATATGTCCGGTTCATCGTACTTTTCTCCGCCCGCCCATATCGATCCTACCACTATCGTCTGGGACGAAACAAACCCGGACACCGACAGCGAAAAGATAAGCGTATACCTCGGACCATCTCATTATTTGGATGCAGTACGAAAGTATAGGAGATTGACATCCGACACCACTCCTCTTGCAATGTGGATGACCGAAAGGAAAGTGATAGAGAAAGAAGAAGAGGTACGCGATCTAGCCCGATGGCTATGCACCGCTTCGGCTGGCCGTCCAACGCGCATATATACCTCTTTGCCCACACACGTCCTAACACAACTGGCTGCGTTGATCCAGCTTGGGACCGGGCCGGTCACCTTCATGGAACGGGATCACGGAAAAGAAACATATTACGCGTGCCCAATGCCAAAAGAGACATCATCATGAACTACAACGATAGAGTAAAGGAGGCATTGGCCTGTGTTGACAAGGCCCGTACCCAGGCCGGTGCAGCCCCCTGGCTCGTAGGCTATGACATCAATGGTATCCAGGAATATGTAACGGCAAACAGCCGCCCAATTGCCATGCGCGGAGCGAGCCTCGTCATTAAAAATTTCGACGATACACTGAGGCGGGAAGGAGCCATTTTCGCAGGCGGTGGACGAGGCATACTGCTGGTTCCCGGAGAGAGATGCCAACAGTTCGTTGAACAATTACCGAAGAAATATGCTGAACTGAGCATATGCGGGGTTCTCGCCGCCGCCGCCGTACCGCTCCATACCGGTGAGGAATGGGCATCCCTTCGGTGGTTAAGGCTCAAACTACAAAATGCAAAGGACGCTGCTCCTCCGCCAAAAGACCGAGCGCCTGCAACCAAGGCTTCACAATGCGACCGATGCCGAATGTACGAAGCAGAATACTTGACAAAGACCGGCGGTCAACCCGAGAACATCTGCGCGCGTTGTGAGACCATTACAACGCTGGGCCAGAAGAATGCGGCAACGGTGGACCAGAGAGGATTGAGCCTTGCCGAGCTTGCATCACGCGGCTATGTCGCCGCCGTCTCCGCCGACGGTAACAGCATGGGCCGATTATTCGAAGAACTCGATAGCCTGGAAGCCCTTGCCGTGGTGAGCACGGTTATCAAACAGCTCTTTTCAGATGCCCATTCCGGTGCATTGCAGGAAGCCGGAGCGGAACAATTTGTCGATCCGGTCACCGGAGGCGATGATATACGTGTATTCTTTCAACCTGAGTGTGTTGCGCCCTATGTGGGCGCCCTGGCACGGAAGATCAAGGAGGGGGCCTCCTCTTTCGGCCTGCTCCGAGGAACACTTACCCAAAAACAAGCGGATTTTTTATCCGGCATCGGCATTGGCATAGGAGTTGCCGTAACCTCAGAAAAAACACCGGCATCATCGATGCTGCAGCGGGCTCATGAACTCGAACGATCAGCTAAACGCCTCTGTCTCCAGGGAACCCGCTCTGCTGTGGATTTTGCCTGGTTTTCCTCCGACGCCGCATATAGCAAGGAAATGTCACTTGATAATGGTATCGCACGCGGGCAACGACCGGTGGCACTCGATGATGAGTGGGATGCCTATGTGCACAAGACTCAATGTTTAAGGCATGTTCCAGCGGCACAACGGGCAATCCTTGCCGAGAGAAGAAACATGATCGAGGAAGAATTTGCCAATTTCTTCCGTTATCAGGTCGCCAGATCAAAACATTGGCAGGACTGGTTTAAGGCCATCGGCAGCGATTGGAGCGATACTTCTCGAGTCTTGGCGGACATGCCAGACCTTGGCATGCTTGAGCTTCTTCGAATGCTGAAAGGAGAAAAGTGATGCAGAATTTTACGCTTCGCATAAAAGCGCGAGGGAGCCTGCTGATCGGAGGAGGAAACGTTCCTTATGGCCTGCATGGCGCACATGCGGAGACAGGTGACGGACGCCCTGTCATTCCTGCAACCGCTCTGCGCGGCGCAATGCGGGAAACCCTGGAAGCGCTGCTGCGCGGAGTGGGTAGACCGGCCTGTGAGGCAGGAAGCGGCCATGAAGCAGGTCAGCTAACAACCGATGAGCCAAGCACGGAGGCCTGTATTCTTGACGGGGGCGGCCCCTGTACTGCCTGTCTTCTTTTTGGCGGTACACGCGACAAAATTGCACCGGGATCCCGAGACTTTTCTTCTTTAGTTCTCGGTGACGGGGAAATTTCTGAAATCGCAGGAGGCTCCTCATGGATGATTCGACCGGGTGTAACCATAGACCGAAGGCACCGGAGTGCCGCGGAGAAAGGACTATTTCTTTGCCGGACAACGGCGACCGGTGCAACATTCATTGCAAAAGGCAGACTCCGGGACCAAAGGTTTAAAAAGGAATTTGAGGCAGCAGTACGGGCTACCAACCATATCGGTTCAGGGCGGAGCAGTGGGACTGCCCGGGTAGATATTGAGATCGACTGGCAAGATTCGGCGGAAAGTGAACACGAGACGCTGCCTGATACCGATCTGTTGGTCCAGGTCACTCTCCGGACCCCAACGATATTCGGTATTCCGATCGCCCACAGTAACCTCCGGGACACCCGCCAGGAAATTCCCGGAGCAGCACTGCGGGGAGCTGTCGGTTTTGCCCTGGCGCAGGAGCTTGAAGATCCGGATGGCGATCCAGGATTTACCAGTCTGGTTGACGAGGAGAGAGGAGCGCATTTTGGCTTTCTGTCGCCGGTCATGGACGGCGTATCCTCAAACAAGGCTCCGACAGGGCATTTACCGCTAACCGCCCATGCCTGCAAGGTGGCCGGTCTCGATCATGGCCTGTATGACGATTTATTTGACCGAATCGCTACAGCATTGATTGATAAGGCAGAGCAAGCGCACCATGTTCAGCAAAACCTTCTGGCAAAACAATGTCAGCAATGCGGGCAGCCCCTGCGCAGCGTTGACAGATTCCGTCAATATCCGGGAGAAGTTCCCATACGGTCGGTTACACGAAACGCAATAGCGCGCGCTCCTTCTTCGTGCAGCGACGGCGCCCTGTTTACCGAGGTGTATCTCGAACCGGGTACAGTTTTCGAAGGCATCATCCGTTGTATTCCTCCGGAAAGCAGCACTGTACTAAGCAAAGTTCAATGCCTGCCGTTACAGCTTGGCCGGGGCCGGGGTGCAGGCCACGGGCAAGTTTCGCTCGAATTGAAAAGCACGGCAGACCGACCGGCCATCATAGAACGAGGTAACAATTTTGATCACCTGCTGCGAAGGCACCTCGAGTGCTGCCATCTGCCAACCGATCGGGTAGGCAGATTGTTTTCATTGACCTTTTTGTCCCCTTTACTGCTGAATCGAGTTGGAGAAGACGAAATCGTGCCATTGACAGTTACACTACCTGAACGATTGCAGAACAGTGTTGAGCTGGTTCGGGTCCGGCGATTCGTACGGGAGGGAAGCTGGGATCAGCGCAAAGGAAAAATGCACGCCTTCCAGGCAATATGTGCCGGAGCAGTCTATGTCTTTTTACTCCCCGAAGGCATGCACTGGCGGGATGCAGCAGAAGATCTTGAAAAAATTGAAAGGGAGAGCATCGGAGAACGCAGATATCAAGGTTTTGGAGAGGTCTATGCCTTCGATCCGGTTCACCTTAATTCAACCTTATATAAAAATGAAAGGACGAAAACCATGCTTGAAATTGACGATCCCGAACTGAGAAAAAAACTGGTAGTTGGCGCCGAAAAAGTAATGGATAAGAAATTCGAGAATTATTTTATTAAAAACTGGAAAGTTGAAAAAACTCAGCTCAATCAGCTGGTAAATATTTGCGGGGAGGCGCTCTGTGTAGAGGAAATTGAGAACTATCTGCGCTATCAGGGGAGCAGGGAATCTGCTCCATGGGGGCTGGAGTTAGTTAAATGTGCGCTGGCAAAGATTGGTGAAATACTGAATCCATCAATGTCCGACAAGGAAAAAGTTGCCGCCTGGCGGTACTTTGCCGTTTATCTTACGCGGGCGTTTACCTATAAGAACAAGTGCAATAAAGCAAAACAGAAAGAAAAGACAGGGAGGAACGGCTCGTGAATAATTATGCTGAACATGCCAATTTTCACCGGCTTGAAGCCCGACTCCGCCTGCAAGGGATACTTGAATCGAAGACCGCTATACGCATCGGCAGTGGTGGCGGCGGCACTCTTGATGCCAGTGACCTGCCGGTGCTCCGCGATGCCGACGGTTATCCGCTCATACCCGGAAGTAGCCTCAAGGGTGTCATCCGCTCGACGGTAGAATCCCTCATCCGCGGGGCAGGTATGGTGCAGGGCGTGAGCGACCTGTGGAGCTGCGACCCGTTATCCCAGGAGATAGTCGATGAACAACCCACCTGCGGGCGACATAAAAGCGGTGAAGACGAGCGCACCAATGCTCTGAAACAGCCCCATTGTGCCGTATGCCAGTTGTTCGGCTCACCGGTGATCGCCAGCCATGTACGATTTACCGATGCGATGTTATGCGATGCGGAAACGTTGAAACGCGCAGGGCGGATTCCTATAGAACTGCGCGATGGTGTTGCAATTGACCGCGATCTGCGTACTGCAAAAAACGGACAGAAGTATGATTTTGAAGTAATACCTCCGGGTACCAGATTCACTCTGGAAGTTTTCGTGGAAAATCCGGTGGACTGGCTCATGGGCCTGCTCATCGTGGGCTTCGACCAGCTTGCCGAGGGTTTTACGGCAATAGGAGGTTTTACTTCCAGGGGGTTGGGACGCGTAACAGTACAGTGGAGCGAAATGTCGCGTTACGAGGCACGGACATTACTGGACGGCGGTGGACCTGTGATTTTCCAGGAGTCGTTGCTGCAGGACGAATTCAGGCGCTGGCGCTTGGCACTTGCCACCTATGCGAAGGGAGGTGCGTAATGTTTAGAAAAAGTTATAACAGGGCGCTGCTGCGTATCAAATTGACTACGGTCACACCTCTGCTGATACGTGCGGGCGATACCGGCCTCTCCCCTACTGCATCCGATCTGAGTTGCGTACGAACAAGGCACGGTATGCACGGTAAAACTGTTTATGTGCCAGGATCAAGTCTCAAAGGTGTTTTACGCCAGACGGCGGAGGCATCGCTTCGTAGCAGGGACAAAGGAGCATGTAATCCGCTTGAGCATAAAATCTGCTGCTCGGGCATCATCAGGGATAAGAAGCAGAATCCACCTCCTGAAAAGATATATGCATCTCACTGCCTGGCTTGCCGCACCTTTGGCTCCATGGCCCTTAAGGGACGGGCAGCGGTGCGCGATCTTTTCCCATGGGATGACGGCTCAGAGGAATTACTCACCAAAACAGAAGAAAACCGAAGATTGGCTAATGCCGTCGAAGTCCGTCACAGTGTGGCCATTGATCGCATGACCGGTTCTGTCAAGCACGGACCGTTCGATCAGGAAGTTGTTCCCGCAGGTGTCTCATTCTGGGGCGAAATTGCCCTGGAAAATTTCCAGATGTGGCAACTTGGATTATTGATATACGCCCTGGATGAAATGAATGCAGGCTTCGCCTGCCTTGGATCAAGCACGACACGCGGCCTGGGAGAGGTCAGAACAGCTATCGGGTCAATTGTGCATGAACAATCCGCCTCCGATAGTCTCACTCAACCCGCAGGCGTTGGGGTGCTGGCCAGCGAAGGCGAAAAGAAAGCCTACTGCCTCTTTTCCGAAGGTCCGCTGCCGGTCGATGACCCCGCCGTTGCCAGGGGCCTGTTCAATAGGTTTACCGTTGCCGATCAGGCACGGATAAACGCATGGCGCGACGGCGCATTGGAAAGTTTGAGGTGCCTGCCATGACGGACCCCGGTTACAAATTCATTTCGCTGCCAACGAAAGTAAATCGTACGGACCGGCCGGAAGCAAGGCACGATCGACGCGTATCAACAGCCATAACCGCCACGCTTCAAGTCACCCTCACCGCTGAACAGCCGGTACATGTGGGCTCAGGTTTCAAGACGATTCGGGAGGACCGCATTGTTTGCGAAGCGATCACCAGCCGTGGTGTTCCCTGCATCCCCGGTTCGACCATCAAGGGAGTTCTGCGAAGCCGCTATGAAGCCATCACTCAAAGTTGCGTGCTTTTTGAAGCAAATACAAGACCTGTAAAAAATCAATCGAGGAACTACAAGGAAGCAGAGAAAGCAGAATTAAGTACGAGCGTGCGCAAAAAGAAAATTTTTACAGAGTGCGACAAAAGCAAAGAAAAGCTCTGTGCCGCCTGTGCCTTATTCGGGAGCATGTCACTCAAGAGCCGTGTGACGATTTCAGATTTTCTGCCCCATCCTCCTATTCTTTTAGAAATTGCCAAAGTTGCGGAGATGTTTTCGCCAAAGTCGCATCACTTCGGTCGAAAATTTGCCTGTGGCCACGGGCCGGAAACGGGAGCAAAACAATTGATAGAAGTGATTCCTGCAAACAGCCGTCTCATAGGTACAATAAAGGTGGCTAACGTTACCGAAGCCGAGCTGGGCGGGCTGCTGGCCGCCCTGGGAGTACGGCCTGAAAGCTTTATAAAATTAGGCTCCGGGAAAAGTCACGGGTTTGGCCGTGTTCGGGTAATAAGCTGCGTACTGGTGGCCCACCCGGCGGATAACGGGCGGATTTTTGATGAACCGGTCTTTGAAAAAGCGTTTCGGGGATCGTCCGATATTTGGCCCACAGGACTTGAGGAACTTATAAGCATACACACAGGAGATGACTCTTAATGATCGCACAAGGACAACGGCTTAAGAAACTGGCGCAGGAAATACACGGATTCCAGAAACCTGAAAATGATCAGGACCAGAATCACAGACATTACCTGGCCGAAGCTTCACAATTCCTGCGTCAAGTGGATGACCCTCTCGACGTTCTGCGATTTCTCGACAAGCTTCTTCGTTCGCCATTTACCAAACGCCAGAAGCAAAAACGGGCATTAACAGATATCGGCCAATGGTTGTTCAAGCAGCTGATACGTGCCCCCCATATCGATAAAAATGATCTTACCTATGATTTGGCCTGGCTGCAACGGTTGGCAGTTATTCGTTCTGCAGAAGCGATGGGCAAATCTTCAGGATCAACTTCCGCTACGCCTGCCAAATATCAACCGACTGATTTTCAAAGAGAGATAGAAGCCGTTGAGAAGAGACGGCAGAAATTACTCTCGGAAATCTCTGCAAATCGAAAGAATCCAATCCCCAGGCCAAAGAAAAGAGTTGCCCCAAGTCGTTTACCGACAAGGCTCGAAGTCGTCTTTGCAGATATCAAAGCCGCACGCGATGCAAGAAAAAATGCGATTAAGCGTGAAAAACAGGGAAAATCAAAAAAGACGAACTGGCTGAAGCTGCAGCCAGTGGATGACCTGTTCAGTACACTCGCAACAGGATTGTCATGCACCTTCGAAACAAAAGGATGCGACACCATATTTGCCGAAATGGCTGAAAAAGGTGGGGCGGTCCGTTCTTTCTGGGTAAACGGATTACGAAAGGATGGCGATAGGCTAATTGTTGAGAATATTACACTCGATTAAATCTTTTCTTCATCTGTTTAATAAACTCGACAATACTACACCGGCGTAGACAAGAGAAGATCTCAATATAAAAGTAATCATAGGGATTGAGACATCGGATGCCTTTGAAGTGCTTGGGGAAAATTTCATAGTGATATTGTTGAGAATAGGTGAGGCAGAGATGGATTTCGAACGGGGCTTCAGCTATCTCGGCGTCACTTTTTTAAACAGCATGGTTATGACGCCTTACGACAGACCAAAGAAAGAGCGCAAGATACTTTTTTATCCACCACCTCTTGATTTAAATGAATATTTTAAAAAGCAGGGATGCCGGAACCAGGATTGACGAAACCGGGTGACATCAGAGAATTGAGGAGAACTATCTGTTATGGCAACACTCTATCTCACCGAACAGAACTCAATACTGCGCAAGACCGGGAACAGACTAATAGTTGAGAAGGATGATAAAATTCTGCTGGATGTACAGTGCCATAAGATTGAGGCTGTCCTTATATTCGGCAACGTTCAGTTCACTACCCAGGCGGTCCATGAACTTTTCGAGCATGGCATTGAAATGGCCATCCTCAGCCAACGGGGCAGACTGATCGGCCAAATTACCTCTCCGGTCACGAAAAATATTATCCTTCGCGTTCAGCAATTCAGGAAATACGATAAAGAACAGTTCCGTCTGGAAATAGGCAAGAGTATTGTTGCGGGAAAGATCGCCAATTGTCTCCAGTTAGTTCGAGCATTTGCTTACAACCATACGTATATTGAGCTACAGACCGAAATCGCCGGACTAAAATCCAAGCTGTCATCTGTCGCCAATGCTGGACGGGTTGAGCAATTGCTTGGCATCGAGGGTGACGCCGCCAAAAGTTATTTCCAGGCATTCGGTAAGATGCTGCTATCCCCCGATTTCACTTTTGCCGGTAGACGCAAACGACCACCCACCGATCCCGTCAATGCCGTTCTCTCATTGAGTTATACCATGATTTTCAATGAAATTTCCTCTTTGCTCGACGGTCTGGGCTTTGATCCCTATCTTGGATATCTCCACAAGATCGATTATGGCCGAGCCTCGCTGGCCGCCGACCTGATGGAGGAATTCCGTGCGCCGGTGGCAGACCGATTAGTTCTCAAGTTTTTCAATAACCGGATATTCTCACCTGAAGATTTCCAGACCAATCCCACCAGCGGTGCAGTAGCCTTTAAACGCGACGCAATAAAACGTTATTTCGCTGAATATGAAAACTGGTTGACCCGGGAATTTGCCCGGGCCGACAGCGGCGAGAAAACCACCTTGAGGAAATGCTTTCGCAGCCAGGCGGAATTGATGATGAGAACGGTTCAGGACGACGAATCTTATTCCTCTTTTTGCATGGAGTAACAACTTATGCTCTATCTTGTCTCTTACGATATTCCGGACGACCGACGAAGGACAAAGCTGGCAAAGTCATTGAAGGACTTTGGAGATCGAGTGCAGTACAGTGTATTCGAGTGTCTTTTAAATCGAAATCTGCTGGAAAAAATGGAAGCCGGAATAACCAATATTATAGACATGAAAGAGGACAGCGTTCGGGTATATTCCCTTTGTGCCGACTGCGAAAGGGTCATCACCATTTACGGTCAGGGAGAGGTAAGCAAGGAAGAAAAAGTATACATTATATGACTTGTTGGGAACATGAACAATAGTGAAGGCAGACCTTGAAAATGTCTGGCATGTTACTGTAAAATCGCCGTTATTTCTGATTTTCCAGAGAGGACGAAATTCAGGGGTGGTTACAGAAAAAACATAAGAGCATGAAGTTAAAGGAAAAATAAGATAATTCAAGAGGTATTCAAAAGGAGGTTATAACTTAAAGATGCTGCAAAATGTAGCCGTTACAAAAAACGCACACGTAACCGCATGGATTGATGTGAAAAAACTGGAGTACTATCTGAAAGAATGACCTGACGTTGAAGGGATTGAGACGTAAATGTGGCTTTCTTACTTGAGCCGCTGTCAGATTGATCTGAAAGAATGACCTGACGTTGAAGGGATTGAGACAGCCTCTGAGTTAGCATTAAGGTTTAATTCATAAACAATCTGAAAGAATGACCTGACGTTGAAGGGATTGAGACGGTTCTGCTCCAGCAATTGAAACGAAAAACCATTATGCATCTGAAAGAATGACCTGACGTTGAAGGGATTGAGACCACAACAACATTATCCGGGCCGACAGCGGTGAGAAAACTACCTTGAGGAAATGCTTTCGCAGCCAGGCGGAATTGATGATGAGAACGGTTCAGGACGACGAATCTTATTCCTCTTTTTGCATGGAGTAACAACTTATGCTCTATCTTGTCTCTTACGATATTCCGGACGACCGACGAAGGACAAAGCTGACAAAGTCATTGAAGGACTTTGGAGATCGAGTGCAGTACAGTGTATTCGAGTGTCTTTTAAATCGAAATCTTCTGGAAAAGATGGAAGCCGAAATCACCAATATTATAGACATGAAAGAGGACAGCGTTCGGGTATATTCCCTTTGTGCCGACTGCGAAAGGGTCATCACCATTTACGGTCAGGGAGAGGTAAGCAAGGAAGAAAAAGTATACATTATATGACTTGTTGGGAACATGAACAATAGTGAAGGCAGACCTTGAAAATGTCCGGCATGTTACTGTAAAATCGCCGTTATTTCTGATTTTCCATAAAGGACAAAATTCAGGGGTGGTTACAGAAAAAACATAAGAGCATGAAGTTAAAGGAAAAATAAGATAATTCAAGAGGTATTCAAAAGGAGGTTATAACTTAAAGATGCTGCAAAATGTAGCCGTTACAAAAAACGCACACGTAACCGCATGGATTGATGTGAAAAAACTGGAGTACTATCTGAAAGAATGACCTGACGTTGAAGGGATTGAGACGGCATTTAAACGGTATCATAACTTACCTCTTTTCTTAATCTGAAAGAATGACCTGACGTTGAAGGGATTGAGACCACAACAACATTACCCGGGCCGACAGCGGTGAGAAAACTACCTTGAGGAAATGCTTTCGCAGCCAGGCGGAATTGCTAATGAGAACGGTTCAGGACGACGAATCTTATTCCTCTTTTTGCATGGAATAACAACTTATGCTCTATCTTGTCTCTTACGATATTCCGGACGACCGGTGAAGGACAAAGCTGGCAAAGTCATTGAAGAACTTTGGAAATCGAGTGCAGTACAGTGTATTCGAGTGTCTTTTAAATCGAAATCTTCTGGAAAAGATGGAAGCCGGAATAACCAATATTATAGACATGAAAGAGGACAGCGTTCGGGTATATTCCCTTTGTGCCGACTGCGAAAGGGTCATCACCATTTACGGTCAGGGAGAGGTAAGCAAGGAAGAAAAAGTATACATTATATGACTTGTTGGGAACATGAACAATAGTGAAGGCAGACCTTGAAAATGTCTGGCATGTTACTGTAAAATCGGCGTTATTTCTGATTTTACAGAGAGGACGAAATTCAGGGGTGGTTACAGAAAAAACATAAGAGCATGAAGTTAAAGGAAAAATAAGATAATTCAAGAGGTATTCAAAAGGAGGTTATAACTTAAAGATGCTGCAAAATGTAGCCGTTACAAAAAACGCACACGTAACCGCATGGATTGATGTGAAAAAACTGGAGTACTATCTGAAAGAATGACCTGACGTTGAAGGGATTGAGACTAAGCCAATTCGCAGCACGTTGACGGACAAGCAGCATGTTATCTGAAAGAATGACCTGACGTTGAAGGGATTGAGACTCACATGACCTTATGTTGTACTCTGGTACCCCATTGGACCATCTGAAAGAATGACCTGACGTTGAAGGGATTGAGACTCAGTAAAATCCCCCGGATATTCTTGGCTACCAGAAAATCTGAAAGAATGACCTGACGTTGAAGGGATTGAGACTTTTCTGTCATCTGAAACCCCCTGATTTGAAATATTATCTGAAAGAATGACCTGACGTTGAAGGGATTGAGACATCTGCAATATCCGAAGATATTAGTTTATTCTCTCGAAAAATCTGAAAGAATGACCTGACGTTGAAGGGATTGAGACTTCGAATACTTCGACATGAACATGACCGCCTTTGCAATCATCTGAAAGAATGACCTGACGTTGAAGGGATTAAGATGGGGCCATGGAGATCCATCATTAACACCTAGAACCTCAAATATCCGAGGGAATGGTGAGATAGCTAAACTCAACAATGATTAATGACAGGAATAGAAAGAAAATGGATTTGTTTTGCAAATCGTGGAAATTATCTGGAACTATCTTCAGTTTGGTTTTGCTTCCCTACTACAGCTTATTAAAAGTGACCGCAACAACTAGCCTATAACTAGCCTGCAAATAAAAAAGGACTCACGGCAAAAGCCGTAAGTCCTTAATATAACTGGAGCCAGCAAGCGGAATCGAACCGCTGGCCTGCGCTTTACGAGAGCGCCGCTCTACCAACTGAGCTATGCTGGCAATGATGATAAAATAGAGCGGAATACATCCACATCTTGATCCCAACCCGTTACAGTACGCCTATATATCAGGTAATCATTGAAAGTTCAACTATTATGAAATATAAGAATCCTATATTTTTGTAAAATAAAATCACAATTGGCCATTGATCGCAATATGGAATAAACCCTACGAGAAGATGTCTTATTTGAAGCAAAAATTGGCCAGCCATTCGGGAAATATGAACAACTTTTTTAGCCTCCTTATTCTTCTCTTTGTACTTTCGGCTTGTAAAAGCGAAGAACAACCTAAGCCCGTTGCGCTTTTGCAATGCATCAACTGCCATACCATCCACACCGACGCCAATCATCAACTGCCCTGCATATCCTGCCACAAGGGCAACAATCAAGCAAATAGCAAAGACAACGCCCACAAGGATTTAGTTGCCTCCCCTGCCCATCCTGATCATCTCACTGCATCATGTGGCCCCTGTCACGCGGAAATCGTCGCTGATATCGGCAATTCACTGCATTTTACTCTGAAGACAAGTACCAATGAATTCAGAAAAGCCTTCGGTGCCAAAGACGAACTGTCCACTTTCCTTGAAACACCGCAAGATAATAATCCGGCCAATATCCTTGGCCTGGCTGACGATCTGCTCCGCAGAAGCTGCTTTCGTTGCCATCTCTACAGCCCTGGTGATGATTATCCTTCCGTCAGTCATGGAACCGGGTGTGCCGCCTGCCATATGGCCTTCAGCGAGGGAGAAGCCAAGTCCCACAGTTTCCAGCGCCCTGGTGATGAGCAATGCCTGTCATGCCATTACTGCAACTATGTCGGCTTTGACTACTATGGTCGCTTTGAACACGATTTCAATTATGAATACAGAACTCCTTTCACCACCAAAAATAAACATTTTCGGCCATATGGTGTCGAGTATCACCAGTTAAAACCTGATGTTCACCAATTACGGGGCATGCTCTGTATTGACTGCCACTCAGGCCGGGAACTTATGACAGATGGCGGAGCAAAGCCCTCATGCAAGGGATGTCATAGCCGCGAACTGCTCCAGCACACCCTCCCGGTTCTTGTTGAAAATCACGAGGGTGTTTTTATTCTTCATGGTCGTGACGGATTAGACCACACCATCCCCCTGATGCAAAACCCTGCCCACGAAGAGCAAACAGAAGATATTACCTGCCAGGCATGCCATGCCCAATGGACCTATAACGATTTCGGTAAACATTTTCTCAGGTCGGATACCGACAATTTTGACCTATGGATCAATCTTTCCGTCCAGGGGAATTTCGAAATTGAAACCATTATAGATAATAATAATGATTTTGATGAAACTGAACTTCCGGCGGAAATGACCGATAAATTAACAGGGGAGCCGGAAGTTGGGCTTTGGCATAAAGGCTTTACCATACGACGTTGGGAGACCATAATCCTTGGCCGCGACGACCAAGGAAGAATCACCACCATGCGTCCGGCACTTGACTATTCGCTTTCATGGATCGATGCCGAGAAAAATGTCCGGTTCGACTCAGTGTCATCTCTTGCCCCCAATGGCGGTTTACGACCCTATGTTCCCCATACTACCGGACCGGCTGGTATTTTTTATAAAGATCGTATTGAAGAGTTTTTGGCTAAAGAACGTTCTGCCACTACAAATTCATTAACACCCAAGGAAATCAATGCAACTCAGTAACCGATGGTGGCAAGGCTGATGTCGATTTTTAAAAAGGTCACGCCCACAAGGCAAATAATCTACTTCTTTTTATGCTATGGCAGTTTGCTGGCCCTCATTTCCTGTGGCTCAGGTGCCGGCGTTAGCACCACATATAAGACATCCGGGCCGAGAACCCCGGCCACTCAGAAGCCCTACGTTATCAATAACAAAAGATACTATCCAATTCCTTCTGCTGAAGGCTATAGTGAGAATGGGATTGCCTCCTGGTATGGCGGGAAATTCCACGGCCGGAAGACTTCAAATGGTGAAACGTACAACATGTATTCGATGACTGCGGCCCATAAAACACTGCCGATGAATACCATGCTGCTCATTCAAAACCTTGATAACGGAAAAAATGCCGTTGTTCGAGTCAATGATCGCGGACCGTTCGTCCAGGGAAGAATTGTTGATCTAAGCTATAAGGCAGCCACAACACTGGGAATAGTTAAAAGTGGCACTGCCAGGGTACAGGCTATTGCCCTGGGAGAGGAAACGGTCAAAACAAAGGGAGAAACTCCAACTCTCGTCTACCAGGACCTTTCCGTTGGCGAATTTTACGTACAAATTGGCGCCTTTATTAATAAAACGAATGCCCTGAGATTACAAAAACGGTTCAACGATTCCGGTTATACGACAGTTATTCAAAAGGGTGACGACGTGGACCCAAGCCTTTATCGGGTTCAGGTCTATGTCGGAAAAGCTATGAATAATGCCAAGCTGGCAGAACGTGCTCTTCTTGAGCGTGGGTATACCGGCGCCTTTGTCATTGCCCGCTGATCGACAAACATGAGGCAGTCGATGGCTTTCAAATTATTTTTGAGCCTTTGATGTACTCTCAATTTACTTTTTTTTACTTGAGAGCGGCTTGAAAAACCAGCTGCATCAGGTCTCTGAGACGGGCGTGATCCTTCACCCCCGGTTGGGACTCTACCCCTGAGTTAACATCCACCGCAAAAGGTTGAACCTCAGTGATTGCGCTGGCCACATTTTCAGGCGAAAGCCCACCGGCCAGAAAGATTGGTCGCTGCAATTGCAATCGCTCAATGATCGACCAGTCGAATGCTTTGCCCGTCCCTCCCTTTTCACCTTGCACATAGGTGTCGAGAAGAAAGGCATCGACGCAGTCAGTATAGGGAGCAAAATCCTCAGGGCGACTCTCTGCGCCCACTCTGAAGGCCTTAATGAGGCCGCAAAAAGGCACTTGTCGCCGTACCTGCTGGCAGAATTCAGCCGATTCATTGCCATGTAATTGCAGATAGGAAAGACCCAACTCAGCAGCAGTCACCAGCTCTTTGATCGGCGCATTGACAAAGACACCCACCCGATCGACCAGAGGAGGAAGTTCTTTGAGTATCTCTGTCGCCTGATCCGGGGAAATGTATCGAGGACTTTTGGCATAAAAAATAAATCCCAGAGCATCAACGCCATAACGTACAGCAGCCAGCGCATCCACCAGACGAGTGGTGCCGCACATTTTCACCCGGATTCTTTGCGGATTTTCCCGTCCCATGCGATGGCCTATTTACGGCGCAAGGACTGGAGCAATGGACTATCCGCTCCAGCCCGCATTAAGGTCTCACCCACCAGGGCGGCAGTGATGCCTTCATCCTGCAATCGGCTGAAATCATCGACGGTTTTCAGGCCCGATTCACTCACCACCGGAATGTCACTTGGGATAAGTTTTTTTAACCTGAAGGTCGTGCCAAGGTCCATCGAAAAATCCTTCAGATTACGATTATTGACCCCGATCAACTGGCTCCCAGCTTCAAGGGCCCGTTCGGTTTCCCATTCGTCATGAACCTCGACCAGAACGTCCATGCCATATTCCCAGGCAGAGGCCTGATAGTCGCGCAATTGGGCAAGGTCAAGGATGGCGGCGATAAGCAAAATGGCATCCGCCCCGTGCATGTGGGCTTCTTCGATTTGCATTTGGTCGATGATAAAATCCTTTCTCAAAATAGGCAGAGAAACCGCCTTTCGAACCTGCATCATATACAAAAGCGATCCTTGGAAAAAATCCACATCGGTGAGCACAGAAATTGCCTGTGCTCCATTTTGTTGATAGTTCCTGGCAATATCCACCGGCCGAAAATCGTCACAGATCACGCCCTTTGACGGAGATGCTTTTTTTACCTCGGCAATTATTGAAAGGTCTGGATACTCAATAAGCGAACGGCGAAAGCCTCTGGGCGAATCGACAGGCGTATCCCAAAATTCAGCCGGTAGCTGAATCCCCTTCTGACGCAGTTCAGCAACCTCAATCCGCTTTTTTGCAACTATTGTATCTAAAATCATGGCCATAACTTACCAAACTTTCTTTGTATAGCTAAGCTTTTGCAGCTGAACTGGAAAAATCTACCAGCTGTTCAAGTTTTCTATATGCACCGCCGGATTGGATAATTTCTCGAGCCCGGCTTACACCATCCTTTAAACTATCGACCTTTCCAGCCGCCAAAAAAGATGCCCCGGCATTGAGGAGAACCATATCAAGCCTGGCACCGGGCTCGCCTCTCAGCACCGACCGAACCTGCTCTGCAGCCTCGGCAGCGGTTGCGCCGCCACGGATATCTTCAACTGTTGCCCGAGCCAAACTGACATCTTCAGGCTCAATGGTATAATTGGTCACCTTGCCATCATGGCCATCAGCCACGTGTGAGGTGCCAGTAACGGTCATTTCATCCATATTCCCTTCACCCCAGACGACCAGCGTTCGTTTGATACCCAGCTGAACCAAGACCTCAGCAAGAACTGTCGTCAGTTCTTTAGCGAAGACCCCGGTAAGCTGGACATTTGCCCCCGCCGGGTTAGTCATTGGCCCAAGAATATTAAAAATAGAGCGGATACCAATTTCCCGACGCGGACCGATAGCATATTTCATCGCACCGTGGAGCATAGGTGCAAAAAGAAAACCGATGCCCACGGATCGAACGCACTTGGCCACCGCATCGGCGGCAAGGCTTAAGTCAACACCAAGAGCCTCAAGGACATCGGCACTGCCGCATTTGGAAGAAACCGCCCTGTTGCCGTGCTTGGCAACCGTAATGCCGCCGGCAGCGACAACAAAGGCTGTGGTCGTTGAAACATTAAAGGTACCGGAGCCATCGCCGCCAGTACCGACAATATCCATCAGGACTTGACCACCGGCTGTATCGACACCGGTATCGACAAAAGTCGCTTTCTCGCGCATGACCCGGACAGCACCAACAATTTCCGGGACGGTTTCGCCCTTCATTCGCAGCGCGGTGATAAAAGAACCTATCTGGGCATCGGTGGCATTGCCGCTCATAATATCGTTCATGACCGAAACCATTTCTGTTTCGACCAGGTTATGCCCTGTTACAACTCTGCCGATTGCTTCTTTAATATTCATGATATCTTGTAAGGGTTAGGTTTTTGGATAACCGCCACTACGCACGTAACATATCGAGGTAATCGGTTGCCAAAAAATTTTTCAAAAGGGTAATTCCAGCGGGAGTCATGATCGATTCCGGATGAAACTGCACACCCTCAATAGGGAATTCTTTATGACGCAGTCCCATCAGTTCCTTTTCATCGGATCGACAGGTCACCTCCAGACAATCTGGACAATCATTTTCCTGAACGATCAGCGAATGATAACGCATGCCATCAAAGGGATTAGGCAGCCCGGTAAAAACACCCTTGCCGTCATGCTCCATCGGGCTGGTTTTACCATGCATTATCCGGGCTGCCCGAATAACCGTGCCACCAAAGGCCTCGCCTATTGCCTGATGTCCAAGACAGACACCGAGAATCGGCACTTTGCCGGCGAAATGAGTAATCGCCTCAATGGAAATTCCGGCCTCTGCGGGAGTGCGGGGACCGGGCGAGATCAAAAGACGATCCGGCTGCAATTCTTCAATTTGCCGGACAGTAATCTTATCGTTACGAAAAACTCTGATATCTTCCGTTCGTCCTTCTTGCCGCGCATTCGCCGCCACCGTCTGGACAATATTGTAGGTGAATGAATCGTAATTATCTATTATGACAAGCATTATCAAAAACCTTTTTCTGCAAGTTCAACAGCTCGGCGCAAGCCCATTGATTTATTTACCGTTTCCTCAAATTCCGTTTCCGGCTCAGAATCGGCCACAATCCCGGCACCGGCCTGAATCCACAAATCCTTTCCCTTCATAATAAAGGTCCGGATGGTAATACAAAAATCCATGTTGCCGGAGAAGCCAAAATAGCCAACGGCACCGGCGTAGGGCCCACGTTTTTCCAGTTCCAGTTCATCGATGATTTCCATCGCTCTGATTTTCGGTGCACCACTGACTGTGCCCGCTGGAAAACATGCGGCCATCACATCAAACTGATCTTTTCCTTCATCAATCTCGCCGTTGACGCCTGAGACAATATGCATGACATGGCTGTACCGCTCTATGACGAGCAGGTCCTGAACCTCGACATAACCGCCTTTTGCCACCCGGCCCACGTCATTTCGACCAAGATCGACGAGCATAAGATGCTCTGCAGTCTCTTTCGGATCAGCCAGAAGTTCTCGCTCAAGGGCAAGATCCTCTTCCGGGGTCGCTCCCCGCTTTCTGGTACCGGCGATAGGTCGAAGTTCGATGTTTTTATCTTCTTTTCGAACCAGAATCTCAGGTGACGAGCCAATGTGAATAACATCGCCCAATTGAAGAAAAAACAGATAGGGACTGGGATTAATATGCCGCAGTGCCCGGTACAAAACCAGCGGATCCAGGTCCGTCTCGGTGTGAAACCGCTGCGACAAGACAACTTGAATGATATCACCCGCCCGAATATACTCTTTGGCTTTTTCCACCATGGCGACAAACTGCGCCTTGGCCATATTGGAGGTGAAAGTGTGCGAAACCGAACCATCGCTTTGACTTGCTTCAAAATATTCTGCAGGTACAGGGCATTTGACCTTGGCTATGACGCTTTCAATCAGTTCCACCGCGTTATTATACAGGACATCCCCATCCTCACCCGCGTCGACCGACACCCAGCAAACGATGGTCACCGTCTGCTTGAAACTATCGTGTACGAGGACGATTTTCGGTATCATAAAGGAGGAATCAGGAAAATCGATATCAGGACGGCTGTCCGGTAGATCCTCCATAAAGCGGACCATATCATAGCCAAGAAAGCCAACCGCTCCCCCGCAAAATCTGGGAAGATGATCATATTGGGCTGCGTCAAAACCTTCGATGAGGGACTTTAGGGCAAGCAGAGGATCAGAGGTGAAACTCCTGTCCGCCTGAACACCTTTTTTCACTTCCGTGAGCTTGATGGAATCAGCGTTGGAAGTAAAGGTGAGCAGAGGATCGTAACCAATAAAAGAGAAACGCCCCCATTTCTCGCCACCTTCCATACTCTCAAAGAGAAAAACGTGGCTATTTCCTTCGGAAACTTTGGCAAACAGCGTCAACGGCGTATCAAGATCCGTCACTATTTCCTTACACACCGGGATCAGACGGGCTCCGGCCATATCACTTTTAAATCTCTGTCTATCCGGTAAAAACATTGTCGTAGGCTTGGTCAAATTTATTGATAATGAAGTCGTTGGCTCAATATAAAAAAAGCAACATACCAGTTGCCTGCCAGTCTTGTCCAGCCTCTTAAAAGCAGATTTTAAATATCCTGGTTCTTTTTTCCCATTTCGTTACGGCTCTTTATTGACATCAAGAGAGTACAGAGCCGTGAGTGACGTATGAACGACCTCTGCCATTATGTTTTTGTCAGCAGCCTTTTAATAAAAAACAAAAAAAAGAGCCCTGAAATCATACGATTCCAAGGCTCTTTCAATACTGCACCAAATGCTCCCAAAAGAGCGATTGCAGAGTAACTTAGGCTACTTCTGCTGCGGCGTTCATCTTGTTTACACGCTTTGCGAGACGGGAAATTTTGCGGGATGCATTCCGTTTGTGAATAGTTCCCTTGCTGGCTGTTCTGGCAATCACTGAAGTGGCTTCCTTCAGAACAACCTTAGCAACATCTTCTGTTCCGGCAGCTACTGCTTCATCCAGTTTGCGGACAATGGTCTTCATTTTGGTTCTGTTCATTTTGTTACGTAAACGAGCTGCCTGAGCTTGGTTGTTTCTCTTTACAGCGGATTTATGATTTGCCACGTAGGTGTTCCTCCTGTAATTATCGTATCTCTTCGAATAGATGAGTGTTTTATATTTTCAATACATCAGTGACCGTAATCGCTGCAAGGCGCACTGATCCTGAATAGTCCAAATGTGAAGCGTGTAATTTATAATGCAAAGAGAGTGCATTGTCAACAGATATCATCAGTTAATGGTCGTCATAAAGAGAGCCAGTCTATTGAGGTGTATGTTTGACACGCCCCTCGATCTTGATATATGCTTTATTCACTATTAAATTTTCAATTCTGAGCTGTAAACATCTGGCTTGATCAGTATCAAAACGCACAAGAAGGCTGGTATCATGGGGTTTCCAAAAGTATTATTCAAAATTGTCGAGAATCGTAGCTGCCCGCTCTACGACTACAGTGAACAGTTCACCCTGTCGGGGATTGCCATCCCACTGACGAATAACACAGAAAACAGCTTCATAACGACCTCCATTATCACTTATCCCACAGGGAAAGAGGTCTGCAAGATTTTGAACGGCGATCTGTCAAAACTGGTCATTCAGTATGAGAGAGGCAATAAAATCCCTGTTTGCATGATCAGTTGCAGTGGTTGCACCGGCTCTATCAGGCTCGAACACAGTGTTGATGACAACCTCCAAAGGCTCAATCAGGACACCCTGTCCGATGAGCTTGGCTCAATCATGCACCTGTTGAGCAGTTTTCCATTTTTTAAAAATATCGATCAAAAAAATCTTGACGCGGTCATCAGTTATTTCAGACTCAATAAATATAAACCCGGTGACATGGTCATAAAAAAAGGCGACGCCGGCGGCAGGTTCTATATCATCGTCTCGGGAAGCGTCAATGTGCTGAATGACGCAGGTATTGTCATCTCAACCCTTGACACCGGCGAGGTATTTGGCGAGATGAGCCTTATTTGTAACGAGAGTGTCAATGCGACTATTCAGGTCAAAGAGGCCAGCTCCATTCTTTACGTTGACCAACCAAATTTCAATAAAATATTAGACATTTACCCGGCAATCCAACTCTATTTTTCACGCCTCATGGCCGAACGGCTCAACAAGTCTAACAAAATTCGTGCCGAAGATCTTTCGTCAGGAATCAATGGCAACCTCGCGGAAATCCCACCGGAGGCACTGTTTCAGACCCTGAACATGAACAATAAGACTGGCATCCTGACCATATCAGATCTCAGCAGAGGAACGGCCAGATTCTCATTTCGCCAGGGCGCGTTAATAAAGGCAAAATACGATGACCTCGCGGGCGATATGGCTTTTTACCAGATACTTAAGGAAAAGGCAGGACGATTTCGCTTCACCCCCGGCATTGCCCAGGAAGATTTCAGCACCCCGGAAATCGGTTTTTTCATGAAACTGCTTATGGAGGGAATGCGCAGGCTGGACGAAGGGAAAAACCAGAAAGTCAATTAATATGTTGCTTAAATTTCAGTCATTTCGACCTACCAAGGTACGTCGAAATGACTGAAAAAAGCACGCCAGCATCAGCTACTCAAGCTTACCCATATAGTTGAAGGTGGAGAGCTTGCTATACCGGCCGGTATTGTGTATCCGGTCATCCAGATCCTGCAGCTCCCGCTTGGAACAGGTACCACCGGAAATGTCAACGACAACATACTTTATCCCCATCACTTTCAATTCTTCCAGATAAGGCAGCAGCGAGAAAGGTTTCTCCGGAAAAGTTTGCGTATATCCTTCCTTTTTTCTGATTATATAAGGCTCATCTCTCGGACTGAGGATTTGTCGCTCGTATTGAAAATGCTCCGGCGCCAGACGGGAAGTATAAAGAGCGGGAGCACCGTAGACGGTAAGACCTATGGGAATATGTCTCGATCCCCGGTCAGCATTTGAGCTCCCCTCCCCCTGTCCGCAACCACGGAGCAGTTCCTGCAAAGCGGTACGATCCATTTCAATGCCGGCCTGTGCAGCGCTGATACCTCTGTCACTCACCATACCAACCGCCTGATTATTGAGCAGATTGGCGGTATAATCGGCAAAAAGGTGGACCTTTTCTCCCTTGAAAAATAATTGTTGGCTGAGATGACCAAGTTGAAAGCTTCTAAAACCGGTACGAAGAAGAAGCTGAATCTGCTTGTGCACCTTGGCCAGATCATTTTCCATTATTAATGGAGGCAGGGCCCAGGTGAACATTCTCGCTTTTTTGCCGAGTGCCCCCTTCATCTTTCCAGCCTGACTCACAGTCTGTTTGTTAAAACTGAGCAGATAACGGTCCGGCGAAAACGGCAAATCAGCAAGGACCATTTTCAGCGAATCGGTTTTCAACCACCAATCCATTGGTATTCTTTTTCTTCCCGGTTGCGGACGGTATGACCGCCTGACAATCGCGCCCTTTCTATCGACCTCCTGTTGTTCGACTTCTACAGGGCTCGCGGTATCACAGACCAGAGCGACAATTCGATCAATATTTACGGAGAGCTGTTTTCTTTTACCACTCAACTCTTTGGCGACCTGAGCCGATGGCAAATCGCCATCCCGAAGAGCACCGGGCCGGGAACCACCATCAACTTTATACAGTTCCACGTGGTGATTAGTGCCGATCTGAAACCCCGTAGGCAGTTCAATAGAAACCTTGCTGCCAGCTGCAGCACGCTCCTCTGCCTGGCCAAGAACAAAAAGTGATTTCAGCGTAAATGCCGTTCTTTCCCCGGAGGGCTCAAGATGCAAACGAAGTCTATCCCCTACAGCCAGACTTCCCTTGGTGACGAATTTACAGGTATCCTGATCTCCCACCTTACGGGTTACCGTGAAGTGACCGAGAGGAATACCCATATTACCAGACTGATGGGGGGCAATTGCTTCAGCTGGTTGGGGAGAAAAAAAATAGCCGCTGGAGGTCTTGCGACTCATCGCCTGATCGACAAGAGCCTTTGCCTCGGCCAGAGCCTCTTTCTGATTGTCCGCATCGGCGTCAAGAATTTTTCTATAGGCCCCGACAATGGAATGCACATAATGGGCCGACCGTAAGCGTCCTTCAATTTTCAGCGAGGAAATCCCCGCTTCTTTCAAAAAAGGAACAGCCTCAAGACCAGTTAAATCGTTCATTGAAAAAAGGTAATGACCAGTTTCACCTTTTTTCCCGGTGGTTTTACCGCCCTTCCCCCCAGAGTCTTTCCCTCCGGTACTGTAGGAGCGGCGGCACGGCTGAACACATCGCCCGCGCAAGCCACTTTTGCCACCAAGATAGGAAGAAAAAAGACAAAGTCCGGAATAGGAGAAGCACATGGCGCCGTGAATAAAGATCTCAATCTCGGTATCCCCACGCTTGGCGGCGATGGTGGCGATTTCCTTAAGCGTCAGTTCTCGGGATAAAACCACCCTTTCACAACCAAGGTCCGCCTGAAAATGCACTCCGTCTGAGTTATGGGCCGTCATCAGAGTCGAGCCATGCAGCCTCATTGTCGGAAAGTGGTGTCTCACCAGACGAATCAGACCAAGATCCTGAACGATGAGCGCATCGGGGCCAAGTTCTTGCAATAGAGCCAGATTTTCAATAACCAGTGGAAGCTCTTTTTCAAGAATAAGGCTATTGGCGGCAATGTAGAGCTTTTTGTCAAGACTGTGACAATGACGAATCATCGCCCCGATCTCTTCAATGCGCAATTCCCTTACCGGATTTCGCGCGTTGAAGCCGGGTGCCCCGACATAGATGGCATCGGCCCCGCCGTCAATGGCAGCGCCGAAGGTTTCAACAGTTCCCGCAGGTGCTAGTATTTCCATATCAGCCATCAGCTTTCAATGACCACTTCGCCACCGGGACCGTTGGCATCCAGCTGAACAGAAATTCGTTCATCCTGACGAATAGCAGTACACATACCGGTGAAGTCCGGCTGGATGGGTAATTCCCGGCCACCTCTATCCACCAGCGCGGCAAGTTGGATGGTGGTCGGACGACCATAATCCATAATGGCGTCCATGGCCGCCCGTATGGTTCGCCCGGTAAAAATCACATCATCCACCAGAATGAGATTGGTATTGTCGACATCAAAAGCGATATCAGTGGTTTTGACTATCGGATTCTGACTGGTCAGGCTCCAGTCATCACGATACAAATTGATATCAAGGGAACCGAAGGGAACCGACGTCCCGTTTTGCTGCTCGATATAAGCGTGGATTCTTTTAGCCACATAAACACCGCAGGTGAAGATACCAACTACTGCCATGGCATCGCCGCCATGATTTTTCTCAAGGATCTGTAAAGAAATTCTTTGAATTGCCAGATCGATATCCTGAGATGACATAATTACCCGTTTTTTCGCACTCACAAGCCCACCCTCTTCCAAAAAAATTCTATTCCACGCTCATCAACTCTATTAATCGCCTCGGGAAAGGCTTCACATTCGATGGCAAAAACCTTGTCCGCAATGGTGTCAGCGTCATCCTCATAGGCGAGTTCGACACACTTTTGCAGAATAATAGGACCTTCATCATAATTTTCATTGGCAAAATGCACCGTACAACCGCTGACAGTACAGCCCCTGGCCATGATTGCCTCGTGTACATGGTGGCCGTAAAAGCCATCACCGCAAAAACTGGGAATGAGCGATGGATGGATATTAATTACTGCCCGAGCCAGTTCCGGCGGCGGCGTGTAAAGCTTCAGATAGCCGGCCAGACAGACGATATCGATATCGTAGTCTTTCAGCAGAGCATTAATAGACTGGTTATCGGCGGCATGAAAGGCCGGATAGCCATATTTCTCGGCCTTACTCAAACCAAGCACACCAGCAACATTGGAGATCACCACCTCAATTTTGCCGGCAAGGCTGCCGTTTTTGATGCGCTCATGAAAATTGTCGAGGGTTCGTCCGCTCCCTGATATAAGAACAGCCATCTTCAGCATAGTTTATTCTCCAGAAAAATAGCTGTTGGTCTCCACATCAACTTTTTCCAGCCAATTGGAAATGGTTGTGTCATAAACCGAAGTGAGGGCGAAGACCTTCCTCATCAACATAAATCGTGTTTTGAGAGTCGTATTGCCAGCGGCCTTTATCTCTTTAATAACCTGCGGATAATCGGCTGGATCGACAATGACAGTTACATCGTGAAAATTTTTGGCGGCTGCCCGCAACATGGTGGGACCGCCGATATCGATATTTTCGATGGCATCGGCCAGACTGCACTGAGGATCGGCGATGGTCTTTTCAAAGGCATAGAGATTCACCGCAATAAGATCGATATTTTTCAGGCCATGTGCCGCGCACTGCTGCTGATGATCACTGTTTGCTCTCTGGTTTAAGATACCGCCATGCACCTTGGGGTGCAGAGTTTTAACCCGGCCGTCAAGCATCTCAGGAAAGCCGGTGAACTCCGAGACGTCCATGACCGAGAGTCCTGAATCACGAAGCTTTTTGGCGGTTCCTCCGGTTGAAAGCAGATCTATTCCCAAACTGGCCAATTCCGTGGCAAATCCTTCAATGCCTGCTTTATCAGTCAGACTGATCAATGCTCTTTCAATTTTATTCATCACTTACTCCTCATCATCTCTTCTGGTAAAAGATTTAATCTTGCGACGGTCACGTTTGCTCGGTTTTTTTACAGGGCCACGCATCCCTGCATTGGCCATCCTTCGAAGGTCTCGTTGCTCTTCCCGAGCTTTTATACTCTCTTCGCTTTCACTATATAACAGTCGGGCGTCTTTTGCCGGGCCCCTGAATTTGGCAAGAGCCAAAACCGTAATATTAAACTCCATGAAACCTATGGTAATGCGCAACTGATCATTTACCGCAACATTTCGAGCAGCCTTTACCCGGTTCCCATTTAAATAGACCTTGCCACCATTTATCGCCTGGGCGGCCAGGGAACGCGTCTTAAAAAAACGGGCAGCCCACAACCACTTATCCAACCTGATGGCTTCGATTTGACTATCCATCGGTAATACACCCTGTTAAAGCTATAATCAAAATTTTAAAGCCGGATCAAAAAACATGAAGAATACACTGGTTTTAGCAGAAACGCATGAAAAATTAGAATCAGCAGGAGTCTACGACGAAAAGAGTATTGTCGAAGAGTGTCAAAAAGAGTAAGTAACAATCGTCTTAATGCAATCGATATTGGCATTAAGGCATCTCTATATTTTTACTTTCCTTTTGTTTCATCGCAACAAGATTAATTGAGCGAGCCTATGCATATCCAAACGGTTGGTCTGAAAGGTCTTAAAACTCCGGTCCGGGTAAAAGAAAAAGCCGGCAACCTGCAAAATACCATAGCGACCATTTCCATGCGGGCAAGTCTTTCCGAGCACCACAAAGACAACTGTGTTGAAACGTTTTCTGCAGTTATCAATGACTATCTTGGTGAGCTTTCCGTTACCAGTTTCTCGTCGATTTTAGCGAGATTGCAAAAAGATCTCCAGGCCAAAAGTGTTCGGCTTGATATGACCTTTCCCTATTTCATTGACAAAAAAGCACCGGTGAGTGACACCCATAGCCTCATGGAATACACCTGTGGTTTTTCCGGCGGTATCGGAGATGACGAAGGTTTTATTCTGTCGGTTACCGTACCGGTGACCACCCTCTGCCCGTGCTCAAAAGAAATCAGCGCCGGAGGTGCCCATAACCAGCGGGCAGAAGTCACCCTGAATGTCAAATTCAAGAACTTTATCTGGGTGGAAGACCTGATAACCGTGGTCGAACAGTCTGCGTCCTGCGAACTTTACGCCCTGCTCAAGCGGCCGGATGAAAAATACGTCACTGAAAGGGCCTTCAATAATCCGATGTTCGTGGAAGACGTGGTTAGAAAAGTCGCGGTCTCAGTCCAGGCCGACCCAAACATTACCTGGTTCTCCGCCGGAGTGGAAAGTTTCGAATCGATTCATAAGCACAGCGCCTATGCTTATGTTGACAGCGACGAGATGTAAGGTCCTGCCTTGAACAGCCTGTTCTTGTTGAAGAGCAGGCTGTTCAAGTTTAAAATTTTAAAGATATTTACTGAACTTTTCCAGCGCCCGCGCCATTCTTTTCACACCTTCTTCCACCGTTTCCGGATCGACACAGGAGAAGTTCAGCCTGAAGGTCGAGGTATTGGTCTTATTTGTATAAAAAGGATCTCCGGGGACAAAGACCACATTTTCCTTCACCGCTTCCTTGAAAAGCTCCATCGAGTCCATACCCTCCGGCAATCGGCCCCATAAAAACATGCCGCCCTCGGGATTGGTGAAACGAATACTCGACGGAAAATGTCGAACAAGCGATTCCTGCATGGCCCGGCACTGGGTTCCATAGGCATCGGTAATTTTCACTATGTGATCGTCGAGTTCATTATCTGACAGAAATTCACTCAAGATCTTCTGCGAGAAACTGGAGGTGTGCAGGTCAGCCGCCTGCTTGGCGATGATCAGTTTTTCACAAATCCAGGCCGGGGCAGCAATCCAGCCTAGGCGAAACCCAGGGGCCACCACCTTGGAAAAGGTGCCGAGGAGAACGGTCTGATCGGGTAAATAATGGAAAAACGATTTGGCTCCATGGCCGGAGAAGCGCAACTCGCCATAGGGATCGTCTTCCACCACCAAAAATTTGTTTTGTTTGGCAATGGCGGCGATTTTTTCCCGGCTTTCATCGGTGTAGGTTATCCCTGCCGGATTCTGAAAGGTCGGCACACTATACACCATCTTCGCGCCACTCCCGTCGCTTGACTTCTGCAGAGCCTGGACATCCATACCATCATCGCCCACCGGGACAGGCAAAAATTGTACTTTAAAAAGTGACAGGGACTGAATGGTACCAAGATAGCCGGGCTCTTCAATAAGGACCTTATCCCTTTCATTTAATAACACCTTGCCAAGCAAGTCGATACCCTGCTGCGAGCCATTGGTGACGATGATATTCCTCGCAGGAACTGAAATCCCCTTCTTGGCCAGATATCGCGCGCTAATCTGTTCACGCAAACCTATGTCGCCTTCGGAGTTACTGTACTGCAGCACATCCGCCCCGTACTTTGTAAAAACCTTTTCGGTGGCGAGTTTGAGTTCTTTTACCGGAAAAAGGCAGGATTGGGCAATCCTCCGGCAAAAGAAATGACAGTGGGGTCGAGAGACACTTGCAAAATTTCCCGAATAAACGAGCGAGGCACCCCGTGCATTCGCTGGGCAAATATATTTTCCATCCTGAGTCGTCCTTGTAGTATTGGCCGCACCAATCCCTTCCTTCCGTAGCAATTCCCTTAAAAATAAAGAAGTTACCGCTCTTTTTAAGGTGTTCCTACATCAGGCAGTTCCCGGTGAGCCAATTTTCATTTCCTTATTATTTTTTTGATTTACCGAATCCACTAAAACGCTGGCGAAAGGTGCCCGACTCCTTTTCTCCGTTGAGCATCCGACGTAACATCTGGAATTCTTCCTGAACCATTTTTAAATTCTGCGCCAGCGCCGGTTTATCAACATCGGTGGCGCTGTCATATTCTTTTTGCGCGGCATCTACTTTTAGTTTCGCTTTATAGAGATCGAGGGCTAAGGCTCGTATTGACATCTCCTACTCCACTGACTGTTCTTTTTTTCGCAACATTTCCGCTTTTTCAACAGCTGCTTTGACGATGCGAAAGACTTCTCTGTTGTGGTTATGAAGCCTGGTTTTAGCATACTGAAAGACCGTCCTGCGCAAATCGCCTTCATCCACAGGAAAGTTTTGCACAAAAGAGTCAAGCGCCTCTCCCGACCAATTCGGCTCCCAAACCATTCCATCCTGCATACACGCTTGCTGATCGGCAATGGCTTCGTTGATAATCACATCACGCAAGCGTTCAACTTCCCGATGCAACTTGGTATCTTTCAGCTTCGAACCCTTACGTTCGGCCAGAAAATCAAAAATTTCCTCCACCGAATCCTCACGCATGACCTTGGCCAAATATTTAACCTGCCTCTTTAAGGCACCGTCCTTCAGACCCCGGCAACGGATAATTTCATCCTTGACATTCTGCCCAATGGACATTCTATTCAGATCCTTATTCGAGAGCATTGCCAGTTCCGCAGCAGCACTTTCCTCATCCTTAAAACGTCTCTTTTGTGCAGATTTGCTTATTTTTTCTGTCATTTCTACCTGTACTGAAAATTAGCTGGTCAACTTGACCAGAGAAGGATTATACGCATCGGGTGGCACAAAACCCAAAAGAACGCACAGAGTCGCCGCGACATTGGACAATCCAGGACCATCCACTCCAGCCAGCTCAAATTTATTGGTACCACTGTAATCTTTAACTATAAAAGGCACCGGGCTCAGGGTGTGTGCGACCATCGGAGTTATTTTACCATTTTTTTCTGTCCACATACAATCGGCATTACCGTGATCGGCCGTAATGGCAACGATGCCACCTGCCTTTTGCACCGCCCTTAAAAGTCGGTCCAGGCAGAGATCTACCGTTTCAACAGCAATGCGAATGGCCGGTACCATCCCGGTGTGTCCTACCATATCACCGTTGGGGTAGTTGAGACGGATGAATTTATAATTGCCACTCTCTATCGCCGCGATGACCTTATCGGTAATGTCGCCCGCCTTCATCCATGGCTTGAGATCAAATTCCACTTTGTCAGAAGTAACCTCTTCATATTTCTCTAAACTTTCATCAATGTAGCCAGACCGGTTGCCATTCCAAAAATAGGTCACATGACCAAACTTCTGGGTCTCGGAAATCGCATAGGAGGTCACCTTCGAACTGCAAAGATAGTCGCCAAGGGTCTTATCTATGGCAGGCGGTTCAACCAGGTAATTTTTCGGAATGAGGGCATCACCATCATACTGCATCAAACCGGCATAAAATACCTGCGGTACCCGAACTCTGTCGAACTCTTTAAATTCGGGTTCTTCGAAGGCCCTGGAAATTTCAATCGCCCTGTCCCCCCGGAAGTTAAAAAAGACCACGCCATCGCCGTCTTCTATAGTACCAACCGGACCCTCTGTGTCTTTAATAACGAAGCTGGCCATATACTGATCGGTCATTTCCGGATCTTCTTCATAGTAGGTTTGTACCGCTTCGGACGCACTGGCGAAGGTTCGGCCAAGACCGAGGACATGGGCCTTCCAGCCGTTCTCCACCACCTGCCAGTCGGCACCGTACCGGTCCATGGTGGTGACCATCCGGCCACCCCCCGAGGCTATGCGATAGTCGCGACCGTCTGCTGATAGAGTAGCGAGCTTAGCTTCGAGTGGTTCAACATATTTTAGCGCGCTTTTCTGCTCGACATCACGACCATCAAGAAGAACGTGCAGCCTGACTTTACCAATACCATCGGCGACACAGCGGTCCAGCAGGATATATAACTGATCGATATGGCTGTGGACATTGCCGTCGGAAAGCAGACCGATAAAATGAATTGTGCCACCGGCAAGACTCTTCTCTTTCAATCTCTGCCAGGCTTCTCCTTCAAAAACAGTGCCGGACTTGAGCGCGTCATTAACGAGCTGTGCCCCCTGGGCAAACACCCGTCCTGCCCCCAGGGCATTGTGACCAACTTCAGAATTGCCCATATCCGTGTCAGAGGGCAGCCCAACCGCCTTGCCGTGGGCCTTCAGTTTCAGCATGAGCGGTTCGGTAAAGAGTTTGTCGAGCACTGGAGTATTGGCAACATATACGCCGTCCCGTTCATCTCTTGAACCTATCCCCACGCCATCCATCACTATTATTACCACCGGGCCGTCAAAGCTCTTATATCCGGCCAGAGGTTGCAAAGCTTCTGTTGTCATTTTTGGTCCTTTTAAGGCAGTATAAGTTTCAAAAGATCACTTTTTTTGTCTCAAAGATTTGAAAACTTGTTATAGTTAAGGAATTCAGCCGGTCAGTTCCAGTCCCTTGCACGCGGTGAATACAATCACAATTGGCTACACTGGGCTGCATTAAGCTATCTCAAGCCATTTCAACGAAAACAATTATACTTTAACCCCATTACATGGAAGATCAACTCTCTTTGCCAAGTCTTCGTCTGGCTGTCGTCCCTGATGCTTTGCCCCTATTTACCACTGTTTTACAATCGGGCATAGAAATAAAGACGACACACGGCGAGACGCTGGCCAAATTTTTAAGTAATTTCCCAGGCTTTACCGCCGAATATCTGGCAAATACGGTCCAGACAATATTTCTCAATGGTACCGCCGTTGACGATCTTTCACTGCCACTCACCGGCAGCAATCCTGTCCTTGCCCTTTCCGCATCTATGCCGGGTCTTGCCGGAGCCATTTTTCGCCGAAACAGTTTCCATGCGGCATTGCGGACCGAGACTCAATCCTCGCAGCCTGGCACTGAGCAACCAGACACTATCTCAGTCACACTGAAATTATTTAACAGTATCGCAAAGGATCGAGGGGAAGAGTTGCTGAAATTAGGTCCGGCAATACGAACAAATCTTTTAGTAAATTTTCTCAGCAAAAGACCAAACCTCAATCAATACATACTAAAAGTACAATTGGCAGACAAAGAGTTGGATTGCGAAGATCTTCTTCGCGTTCTGCCCAAATATTCAAAGGTTAACCTCAGCATTATCGGCACTCATGGTTGAAACAAAGCGTACAAAAGACATGCTCGGACGCAGCGGTTTGATGCCTGTGGATGAGGCAGCGGATATTCTTCTTTCTCATCTCAAAAACATCAGGACCGCGACCACACGTATCCCGCTGGTCGAGGCCTTTGATCGGGTACTGGCCGAATCGATACTCTCCCCGGAAGACCTTCCCGCCCAGGCAAGGTCAACCATGGACGGCTACGCAGTACGGGCGACGGACACCTTTGGGGCCAGTGAATCGATGCCCGGCTACCTCAACATTACCGGCGAAGTCATGATGGGTACGGCACCAGTCGGCGAGGTAAAAAAAGGCTGCTGCTATAAAATACCCACCGGCGGTCTTCTGCCCTTGGGTGCCGACAGTGTGGTGATGCTTGAGCAGACTGTTCCCGTTGACGAAACCATGATCGAGATCATCAAGGGGGTTGGCTCCGGCAGCAATCTTATCCAGAAAGGCGAAGATATCGCCAAGGGCAAGCAGGCTTTGCCTTGTGGCCACCAGCTCCGCCCCCAGGATATCGGCCTGCTGGCGGGGCTGGGTATTGCGACCGTCAAGGTAACAGAAAAAGTCAGGGTAGGAATCCTCTCCACCGGTGATGAGATTATCCCCCATACCGACAGCCCAAAACCTGGACAGATCCGTAATATTAACGCCCTCGCCCTGGCCGGATCCATCAGACGTGCCGGTGGGGTCTTCTGCGACTACGGCATCGTCTCGGATCAAAAAGAGATTTTCCTCACCGCCATCAAAAAGGCAGTCAAAGAAAATGATATTGTGCTTTTTTCCGGCGGCAGTTCCGTGGGGGTGAGGGATCTTGGCGAACAAGTCATCGAAGAGCTCGGCCCACCAGGCATACTCGTCCATGGCGTAACCCTGAAACCCGGTAAACCTGTGCTCATCGGCCTGAGTGGCACCACCCCTATTTTCGGCCTGCCCGGCCATCCGGTTTCGGCGCTGGTCTGTTTTGATTTTTTTGTGAAACCTGCCATTCTGGAACTTTCCGGCCGCGGGGGCAGGCCAACACTAGCCACTCCATATATTAAGGCTAATCTAGCCCGAAATATCAATTCCGCACCGGGCCGGCGTGATGTGGTGAGGGTAAAAATCAGTCAACAAGGCGAAACCTGGGTTGCTGAGCCAGTTCTTGGCAAATCTGGATCGATATCAACACTTTCCCGCTCCGACGGCTACTTTCTCATCGATGAAGACAGCCAGGGGGTAACGGAAAATTCAGCTATAAAGGTGTATCTCTTCCAATGAGCAAACGAAACGTTTACGTAACCAACAAGCCACTCTCTGAAGCAAAGCAGCTATGGCATGCTGCCCTAACGCTGCATGGCTATTACTCCAAAGATCGACGGGAAACCATCGAGGTTGACGACAGTCTCGGCAGATTCACCGCCGAACCGGTTTTTGCATTGCGGTCGTCTCCATCCTATAACGCTGCAGCCATGGACGGTATCGCCGTCCATTTTAGCGATCTCACCGGCGCCAGCGAAGCAAACCCACTTCGCCTCGGCGAGGGTAAATTTCTGCCGGTCAATACCGGCAACGCCATCCCCGAGGGTTTCAATGCGGTGGTGATGATCGAAGATGTCCATTACCTCAGCCCAAGCGAAGTCGAGCTGCATATGCCAGCGACTCCCTGGCAACACGTTCGAACCATTGGCGAGGATATTGTCGCCACCGAGCTGATCCTCCCCGAAGGACATATGATTCGAGCTATTGATCAGGGGGCCATGCTCGCCACCGGGGTAACTGAGATTGTCGTGCAGAGGCCGCCGAGGGCCCATGTCATCCCCACCGGCAGTGAACTCATCCAACCTCACCAACAGCCCAAAGCCGGTCAGATCATCGAATTCAATTCCCGTATTCTGGCTGGATATTTAAATGAATGGGGGGCGGATGCCAGCCGGGGCTTACCGGTGGTCGACAATCCTGAATTCTTGAAAAGAGCACTCCTGGCCGCCGCTGATGAAAACGATCTGGTTATACTCAACGCCGGGGCCTCCGCCGGGACAAGGGATTACAGCGCCAAGGTGCTGGCTGAAGTAGGCGAGGTCATTGTCCATGGCGTAGCAATCAAACCCGGAAAACCGGTCATTCTTGCCATGATCGGCGATACACCGGTTATTGGCCTGCCAGGTTATCCGGTATCGGCCCTTCTCACCATGCGAATCTTTGTCCGGGAGATGATTTCCATGTTTCTCGGTCAGGGGCAGCCCGAGTCACAGTTTGTCGAGGCGACGCTTTCCAGACCTTTGCATTCGGCAATGGGTGTTGACCAGTTTGTCCGCATTACCCTTGGCCGGGTTGGCAGCAATCTGATGGCGACACCTTCCGGCAAAGGTGCCGGGGCGGTCATGTCTCTTGTTCGGGCTGACGGCCTGCTGACTGTTCCCTCCGGCAGCGAGGGGATTGGTGCCGGCGAGAAGGTGCAGATTGAGTTGCTGAGACCACAGACTGAAGTAGACGCCACCCTCGTCTGTACCGGCAGCCACGACAATATCCTCGACCTGCTCGCCAACCAGCTACATAAACAACGGCCCATCGTCCGTATTTCCTCGGCCCATATAGGCTCGATGGGCGGTATTATGGCCATAAAACGTGGTGAGGCCCACCTTGCGGGGAGCCATCTGCTCGATGAGGAAACCGGTGAGTACAATATAAGCTTTCTCCAGCGGTTTCTAAAAGACGTTCCTCTGCTTCTGATCAACCTCTGCTATCGTCAGCAGGGTTTGATCGTTGCTCAAGACAATCCGAAAAACATCCTATCCTTTCAAGATATTGCCAAAGGAAACCATACCTTTATCAATAGACAAAATGGTGCAGGGACCCGGCTGCTCACCGATAAGGTTTTGCAGGACCAGGGAATAGACAGTTCGGAAATAGCTGGCTACGACCACGAAGAATATACCCATATGAGCGTCGCCGCAGCTGTTGCCAATGGCAGCGTTGACGCAGGGCTTGGAATTCGGGCGGCGGCCAATGCCCTGGCTCTTGATTTTGTCCCCATCGCCGAAGAGCGCTATGACCTCATAGTGCCCAAGCAGCACCTGGGGGACAGTAAGGTTGCAACCGTCCTTGAACTGATTCGAACAAACAGGGCCTTCCATGAGGCGATCCTCGCCCTGGGGGGCTATAACCTCCGGGATTGCGGTAAGGTTATGTATGAACAATAAGACTAAGACAGGGATAACAGCCAGTTTTATCAAAAACTTACATTCAATTATTCTGCTGAAGCGCAGTAATGATACTCGCGTCCAGTATAAATCAACATTTACGAAGCAAGGAGAATATAATGACTGACAAGATTTTTCGTGTAAACATGACAGATCTGACCACCTCCATAGAAGAAGTGCCCGCAGACTGGGCAGGTCATGGTGGCCGTGGCCTTACCTCAACAATTGTCGCGGCAGAGGTTATTCCTACCTGCCATCCGCTGGGAGCGAGCAATAAGCTTGTCATAGCCCCTGGCTTGCTTTCGGGTACCATCGCTGCGAACTCCGGCCGTCTTTCCATCGGCGCCAAAAGCCCACTCACCGGCACGATCAAAGAATCCAACGCCGGTGGTACCGCGGCTCAACTGCTCGCCAGAGCCGGTTGTAAGGCAATGATCATCGAAGGGCTGCCAAAAGAAGACAAATGGTATAGCCTCGCCTTGACCCCGGATGGCATCACCATCAATGAGGAAATTGAACTCATCGGCAAAGGTAATTTTGAGGTGATGGAGACCCTGTCAAAAAGACTGCCAGGAAAACCCGGAATCATTACCATCGGTCAGGCTGGCGAGATGAAACTGACGAGTGCCAATATCTCTATCAAGGATCCAGATGGAGGTATACGTTCCAATGGCCGGGGTGGCCTCGGCGCAGTACTGGGCTCCAAAAAAATAAAGTTTATCACCATTGACCCCAAAGACGGCAAGGTGTCCATTGCCGATCCGGATAAGTTTAAAGCCGCCAACAGAGCCTTTGCCAAGGCATTGGTCGACCATCCGGTAAGCCAGGCGCTTGGTCAATATGGTACCAACGTTCTCGTTAATATCATCAACGAGTCGGGAGGATTGCCAACCAGAAACTTTACTCAGGGCCAGTTTGAAGGACATGAATCAATTTCCGGTGAAACCATGCACGACACCATCGAACAACGTGGCGGCAAGGTTAAACATAACTGCCACGCTGGCTGCGTTATCCAATGCTCTCAGGTCTATAATGATAGCAATGGTAATAAATTGACCTCGGGTTTTGAGTATGAATCGATCTGGGCCATGGGTGCCGACTGCTGCGTGGAAGATCTCGACAAAATTGCCGAAGCAGACCGGATTATGGACGATATCGGCATCGATAGCATTGAAACATCGGTTGCCATGGGTGTTGCCATGGAGGCCGGCGTTCTGGCCTTTGGCGATGGAGCGGGCATCTGTCGGATACTGAAAGAAGAGGTTGCCAAAGGAACCGGGCTGGGTCGGATAATCGGCAACGGCGCAGGATCTGTCGGTCGTGCCTACGGTGTAACCCGTGTCCCTGTGGTAAAAAATCAGGCTATCCCTGCCTACGACCCAAGGGCCATTAAAGGTATGGGAATCACCTATGCCACCTCAACCCAAGGGGCGGATCATACCATGGGTTATACCATCGCCACCAATATCCTTAATGTCGGCGGCAAGGTTGATCCACTGTCTAAAGACGGCCAGGTGGAGTTGTCGAGAAATCTGCAGATTGCCACCGCCGCCATCGACTCCACCGGCATGTGTCTGTTTATTGCCTTTGCTGCTCTTGATGATGAAAAGTGCCTGCCGGCACTGATCGACCTCATCAATGCCCGATTCGGCCTCGCTCTAACCGGAGATGACGTGGTTAACCTTGGCAAATATATCCTCAAGACCGAAAGAGCCTTCAACACCGCCGCGGGATTCACCTCGGTCGATGACCGGTTACCTGAATTCTTTTACAACGAGAAGCTCCCACCGCATAATGTCGTCTTCGACTTTACTGGTGAGGAAATTGATACCTTCTGGAACTTTTGAAAACAAGACTCATGCAAATTACAGTTAAACTCTTCGCATACTTTCGAGACAATCGTTTTAAGATTGAACAAAAAGATTTAAGCGAAGGCACCACCGTGGGCGACATTGTCGACTCGCTGAATATTGACCGGGAAGAGGTCGGCGTGTTGATGATAAATTCGCGCCATACCGAGTTCAGTGTGCAACCTGTAGAGGGTGACGTTCTGGCGATCTTTCCGGTTATCGGCGGGGGATAAATAACCCCCTGACATTGCCGTTTCCTGTAAAACAACAAAAGGTTTGAATACATTATGTATTCAAACCTTTTGTTGTTTTACAGAAAATAATCAGAAAATTACTTGAAAGACCAGATAGATAAGAGTGTTCTTCGGTTAAGGAAAAAATCGCAAAAAAAAATCAGCCCAAATCACCATTTAAGGGGCTGGCCTGAAAATTTCATAGAAGGTTCGTTCGCCGATAAGACTATCCACCTTCCCCTGAAGCTCTCTTCTTTCTCTACTTTGAAACCAAGCCTTCCAGTTTTCCTCGGTTTCCCATTTGCTTATAACCAGATAATCTTCGGGGTTCTCCAGACTTTGCAAAATGTCCGTCGAGATGTACCCCTCCTGAAGCTTAGCACGTTCACTCAACTCGGAGAGCAATGGGGCGAGTCTTTCAGGATTCCTCAATTGGAATTTACGCTTAATGACAACATGAACAGCCATAGTCACCTCCCTTCACAGTGGACAGACCTTCAGTTTCCAGTAACTGATCTCACGTTGATGTATCAGCAACCGGTTAAGTGGAAAATCCTTTTGAAATAGTAAGATCGCCTACCCGCTAGTGTCAATGAGTTGTGTCAGGATTGATGGCGTCGTAAAAACTCTTCAGCTACTTCGTTGTTGCGATTTTTCTATTATTACGACGTACCCAGGTACGCCGAAATAATAGAAAAACCTTACGCCTCGCATCTGAAGTTTTTTACTTAGCCATCTTTAATTGAGACTTTTTACGATTTTCTCAGGAATGCATTAGGAGGCAAGTAGTCTCACCTGCTCATGGCGAAAGCAGTTAACCGTATGATCGTTTACCATGCCCACAGACTGCATAAAGGCATAGCAGATCGTTGGCCCAACGAAGTTAAAGCCGCGTTTTTTCAAATCCTTGCTCATGGCAAGAGATACTTTGGTCTGTGCCGGAACCTCGGCCATTGACTGCCAAGAGTTTTGCAGAGTGACTCCATCAACGTAGCGCCAAAGGAAGGAATCCAAGGTGCCGAACTCTTCAATTATAGCCAGAACACCCCTTGCATTTTTTATCGTTGATTCAATTTTCAGGCGATTACGGACGATACCAGAATCGGCCAGTAAACGATTCATATCAATTGCAGAATAGTGGGCAATTTTCTCTGCATCAAAAGAGTCGAAGGCATTTTGGTAATTTTGCCGTTTTTTCAATATGGTCAGCCAACTGAGGCCCGCCTGCGCCCCTTCCAGAATAAGCATTTCAAAGAGCTTTCGATCATCATGGACCGGGACGCCCCAATCCTCATCGTGATAGGCAATATACAGCGGGTCGTCACCACACCATGCACATCTCTGCATCATTAAATTTTTCCTTGGTGAAAAAAGGCAGCCCCGCTCATTTGCGTATTTGGGGGCTGCCTGGATTGTCTACATCAAACTACTAAAAAAATCGTTGCCCTTGTCATCGACCAGAATAAAGGCCGGGAAGTCGACGACCTCAATCTTCCACACCGCTTCCATGCCGAGCTCAGGATAGTCAATGCATTCAACCTTTTTAATGTTTTCCTCGGCAAGGATCGCCGCGGGCCCACCAATAGAACCAAGATAAAAGCCACCATGTTTTTTACAGGCATCGGTGACCTGTTTTGACCGATTGCCTTTAGCGATCATCACCATGGAACCACCATGAGACTGCAGCAAATCAACATAACTGTCCATCCGGCCAGCCGTGGTTGGGCCGAAGGAACCGGATGGCTTGCCTGGTGGTGTTTTGGCCGGTCCCGCGTAATAAATGGGATGCTTGAGCAGATATTCGGGTAGTGGTGCTCCGCTATCAAGGATTTCTTTAAACTTGGCATGGGCAATGTCGCGACCAACGACGATGGTTCCGGTGAGCTGCAACGAAGTTCCCACCGGATGCTTGGTTAACTCGGCCAACACCTCTTTCATCGGTCGATTAAGGTCAAGCCGGACGCCATGATCATGCTTGGTTCGATATTTTTCAGGTATTAAACGACCCGGAGCGGCATCAAGCTGTTCCAGCCACAGACCTTCTTTATTGATTTTTGCCTTCATATTACGATCAGCCGAGCAGGAGACCCCCATGCCGACCGGGCAGGATGCGCCATGCCGGGGCAAACGAATAACGCGGATATCATGGGTGAAATACTTACCACCAAACTGCGCGCCGATGCCGAGATTTTGCGCAGCCTTCTGCAACTTCTCTTCGAGCTCGATATCCCGAAAGGCCCGCCCGCCATCATTGCCGGAAGTCGGCAGTGCATCATAATACTTAGCCGAGGCAAGCTTGACGGTTTTCAGGTTGGATTCAGCACTGGTTCCACCAATAGCAAAGGCTAAATGGTAAGGAGGACAGGCGGCAGTGCCCAGGGTTTTCATCTTCTCAATCAAAAAGGTTTCCAGGGTTTTAGGATTGAGCAGGGCCTTGGTTTCCTGGAAGAGATACGTTTTATTGGCACTCCCGCCCCCTTTGGCAATGAATAAAAATTTATATTCCGAGCCGGGAGTCGCATACAGATCAATCTGCGCCGGCAGGTTTGTACCAGTATTTTTTTCACTGTACATATCCAGGGCAACCGTCTGGGAATAACGGAGATTTTCTTCGGTGTAGGTCTGAAAAACGCCTTTTGAAAGGGCCTCCGAATCATTGGCCCCGGTCCAGACATTCTCACCTTTTTTGCCCATGATGATCGCCGTGCCGGTATCCTGACATAAGGGCAGTTCGAAACGCGAAGCAACCTCGGCATTTTTTAAAAAAGCCAAGGCCACCCCTTTTTCATTGGCTGAGGATTCGGGGTCATCCAAAATCTTTGCTACTTGCTCGTTATGGGCGGGCCGCAACATGAAAGAAACATTTTTCATTGCCTCTTTTGCCAATACTGTTAGCGCTTCCGGGGCAACCTTTAAAATTTCCTGACCGTTAAACTGGTCGCTGCTCACAAAGGACTCCGAACCTTCAATCTTCCGGTATTTCGTCTCATCCTTGCCGAGTGGAAAAGTCTCCTGATAGGTAAAGTCAACCATGCTCATCGCTCCTTACGTCAAATTTATAAGTAGAAAGTGGTTACCATGAATCAGATTTTCATTCATATCAACACCAATACAGCACAGACTCCACCTCTTTTAGAGAAGTCCGTATTGTTTAAAAGGCAATTTGAATCGTATTAAGGTACATTTAAAAAACGGAAACAGTGTACTGTATCCTGTTCTAAAGGCCAAGGATTTCCCTTATGGCATCAGAGAAGATACATTCCCACCAGGACAGAAGTTTCCAAAAGTTGCAAATATTTATTTTAATTGCTACTTACTGACATTGAACCATGTTGTGCCGATAAAGTACCTGTCATCTTTCATTGACTCTATTTAGGTGAGCATTGTGAATCACACTCTCAAAAAAGCGATTCTAGGCTACATACTGGAAAAGCATAGTGATGAAATATTCATTAAAAAAATGAATGAACTCCGCGCTTCAGTGGGAGTTGAGGCCTACCAGACTCTTTTCAAACTGCTTGCCGGTATCGATATACCACAGGAGAACAGTGAACAACACTGGGCAAAGGCTCTGGAACATCGCCGGGAACTGATTCGCCTGCTTGGCAGAAATATTGACATCACCACCGCTCTTAGCGACTATTTGCAAATTTCGACCAATCTCCTCAATCATCCCCGGTTAATAGAAGCGACTTTCTACGAAAATATTGTCTATGAAACCATTCACGACAAACTCACCGGATTATTTAATCGTCCCTATTTTGATGAAGCCTACAGCCAACAGGTCTCTCTGGCCAAAAGGTACCATGACGATTTCACAATTCTCTTCCTGGATATCGATAACTTCAAAGAGATTAATGACAAATACGGTCATTTAGCGGGAGATGAAGCCCTGAGGCACATAGGCGAAGTTATCCGCCAGCAAAAGCGTGACAGCGACGTTGCAGCCCGTTTTGGTGGCGAAGAATTCGTCCTGCTCCTGACGCATACCGATAATGTCAGTGGGTTTATTTTTGCTGACAGACTCCGTCAGTCAATTGAGAATCTCAAAATCTATTATCATGACCAGTGCATAAAATTAACCATTAGTGGCGGACTCGCGTCCTTCCCATTTAATTCGCCAAACCCTGAACAATTACTGCAAATGGCCGACAACGCCGTATATTTATCCAAAGGAGCTGGCAAGAACCGTATCTCCCATTTCAAGAAGGAAAAAAGACGCTATCTGAGGGTCAAGATTCATCAGCCAATACTCGCAAAAGAGCTTGATTTTAATAACTCGGAGACATTTTCCGGGACAAGCAAGGATATCTGCGTTGGCGGGATACTTTTTGAAAACGACGCACCTTTGCCGCTCGGTTCTTTAATTAAGGTAAAGGTGCCAGTAAGCGAAGGGCCACCGGTAATGCTGATTGGCACTGTGGTTCGGGTAGAATCCCATGAAAACGGACTGTATGATATCGGCATGACCACTTCATTTAAGGAAATGGATAAAATTGCCAATAACGAGATCGGCAGTATTCTCCACAATACCAAAATGTCATAAGGATGAAGAGACGTTCCTGAATAATTTCGTTTTATTATCTTCAAATCCGTTTTTTTGATACAACAGGAGCAATGTGCTATGAAAACGGTTCATGTGATAGTCGAAGGACAGGTGCAGCGGGTCTGTTTTCGGGATTATACCCAGAGGCAGGCGTATCAACTGAACCTCACCGGTTGGGTGCGCAACAACCAGGATGGTACGGTTGAAGCAATTTTAAGTGGCGCTGATGACGATGTACAGTCAATGCTCAATTGGCTCAGGCAGGGTTCGCCAAGATCCAGGGTGGATAATATCCGGAGCCGCGAAGTCACCTCGAAGGAACACTTTACCACCTTTGAAATACGATATTAATACATTATGTTCCTTGAGATAGACCACCTCAACCTCTGGTTCAACAGCTACAACGACGAGAATCGACCTGTTCAGAGTCAGGTTCTCTTTGATGTCTCCCTGTCACTGGCCAAAGGACAAACCGTCGCCCTGGTCGGCGAATCCGGTTCCGGAAAATCGATAACCGCCCTTTCCATCCTGCGCCTCCTGGAAGACAGCTGTAATATCTCCCATCGAGGTGAGATTCGTTTCCACAACCAGAACGTTTTCGCCCTCTCTCCTGAAGAAATCCGCAAGATTCGTGGTAATAGAATCGCCATGATTTTCCAGGAACCGATGACCTCGCTCAATCCGGTTTATACCATCGGCAACCAGCTCTTGGAACCGCTGAGGATCCACCGGCATATGGGTAAAAATGAGGCGGAACAGGAGGCCATCCGACTTCTTACCCGAACCGGCATCGACGATCCAGCCGAACGTTTGCGCTCGTATCCCCATCAGCTTTCCGGTGGACAGCGACAGAGGGTGATGATCGCCATGGCCCTTGCCTGTAAACCGGCACTTTTAATTGCCGATGAACCGACCACCGCCCTTGATGTAACCATCCAGGCCCAGATACTCGACCTCATAAAAGATATTCAAAACGAGTATGGCATGGGGGTGTTGCTCATTACCCACGATCTTGAGGTCGTTCGAAAACATGCCTCCAAAATCTACATCATGCAGGCTGGCCGCATCGTTGAAAGTGGCGCAACAGAAGAGATATTCAGCAATCCATCCGATGCATATACCAAGGTGCTGATGTCGGCTATCCCGGAAAACAGAGTAGCCACAGCGAAACCAGGGCCGCTCCTCCTGAAAACTGAGAACCTCAACTGCCAGTTCGTCACCGAAGGTGGTTGGATACATCCCTTGAAACGAAGAAAAAAGATACTAAAGGCCGTTGATCAGGTGAGCTTAAACCTCTACAAAGGAACCACCATTGGCATTGTCGGTGAATCTGGATCGGGTAAAACCACCCTCGGCAGGGCCATTTTAAAACTTATACACAGCAGTGGCGACATCCTTTTTGAAGGTAAAAACATCCAGCACTGGACCAATCGTCGGCTGCGTCCGTTACGAAGTGAGATGCAAATGATCTTCCAGGATCCTTTTTCATCCCTTTCGCCGAGATTCACTGTCCATGAAATCATTGCCGAGGGATTAAAGATTCATACCCCAAACGCCAGCCGGGAGGAGCGATACGAGCGGGTATTGGCAACGCTTTCTGAGGTAGGACTTGAAGAAGAGATGGCCTTTCGTTTTCCCCATGAATTTTCCGGGGGCCAGCGCCAGCGGATCGCCATTGCCAGAGCCATCGTCTTAAAACCAAAGTTTCTTATTCTTGATGAACCGACGTCTGCCCTTGACGTGACCATCCAGGGACAGATTATCGAGCTGCTCCTGGACTTACAGAGAAAACACCAGATGAGCTACATGTTCATATCCCATGATTTGCGGGTGGTTCGGGCGCTGGCCGACTATGTGGCCGTCATGCGGCAGGGTAAAATAATTGAAACAGGACCTGCACAGGAGATTTTCACATCTCCCGTGCAGGCCTATACCCAGAGGCTCTTTGCAGCCGCCCTCAGTTAGTTTTTCATCCTGATACGGCCCTTCTACTCAGCCAGCACCGGTTCCTTCACTTTACGGCATTTATCGCCCGCGATATCATCTTTAAATAATGCATGCCCCCGCTCCATTGCACAAAAATCACCGCACATGGTGCAGGTGGCTTCGTTGTCAGGTTTTCTACTGTTGCGAACCTCGTGCATCTTCTCTGGAAACATGGAAAGTTTGAAATATTCTTCAAAATCACTGTCTCGTCTGGCCAGGGCCACCCGTTTTTCCAGATCCCGTCGTTCGGGATATTTGGCAATATCACCAATTCGGGCGGCAAGCCTTGTTGCCCTGACCCCTTCCCGCACGTCATCTTCATTGGGCAGAGCCAAATGCTCAGCGGGGGTGATATAACAGATAAGATCCGCGCCGTGCCAGGCAGATTGTGCCGCACCGATGGCCGCCGTAATATGGTCGTAGCCAGCACCTGAATCGGCAGGAAGCGGACCCAGCACATAGTAAGGAGCATCGCCACTCATTCTTTTTTCCAGCATAATATTACCGGCGATTTCATCAAGAGGCACATGGCCTGGTCCCTCAACCATCATCTGGCAGCCCATTTCCCGGCCAAGTTCGGCCAGCTCGCAGTTGATAATCATCTCCGCCATCTGCGCTCGGTCATGACTGTCATGAATAGCACCGGCCCGGATACCATTGCCCAGGGACAGCACGGCATCGTATTTCTTCATCAATGCACAAACCCGATCAAACTGCTCGTACAAGGGGTTTTCACGCTTATGATATTCCATCCAGGAGACCATAAAGGTTCCACCTTTTGACACCAGACCGCCGTAACGAAATCCCTGCTTGCGCAATCTCTCGACGGAAAACTGGTTGATGCCGCAATGGATGGCCATAAAAGAGAGCCCATCGGCCAGCTGCCGCTCGATGAGTTCAAAGAGATATTCTGGATCAAGTTTATTCGGGTTGCGATACTTCTTCGCCGCCTCGGCAAAGGCCTGATAGAGCGGCACGTTCCCCACGGGCAGCGAACAACTGTCCAGCACCGACCGGCGAATAGCATCAAGATCACCGCCGGTGGACAACTCCATCAGGGTATCTGCCTTTTCCTGTTCGGCGATTTTGGCTTTACGTATTTCTAATGCGACATCCGAGATATCCGAAGATGTACCGATGGAGGCATTGATCTTGGTCCGCAGCCCCTTCCCTATACCGCATATTTTCTGATGAGGTCTGTTTGGATTACAAGGTATGACGATATGGCCTGCGGCCACTCCTCTTCTTATACTTTCTGCTGAAATTTTTTCTTCCGCCGCAACATGTTCCATTTGGCTGGTAGTGACCCCTTCCCTTGCCAATTCAATCTGTGTTTTCATCACGTACTTTCTCCTTTTAGATAGCTCCTGCCGTGCGGGCAAAAAAAAAGTCCGTGCCATGGATTACACCACGACACGGACTTATTACGGACAAGAAAGTCTTTTCTCCCAGGCAGGTCTTCTGACTTGCGGATCGTTCTCTGACTGCACCTTCCCGCCGGTTACAACAAAGCAGTGGTTAAAAGCAGTCGTCGTCCCCGCTTACAGCGCTGGCCCAACGTCACGGATTTTCACCGTATTCCCTCTTCACCTTTGGGATAAAACCCGCAGGCACCTGGTAGATATTTTAAAACTGCGCGGGTATCTTACCGAAGAAGATCGAAAAAGTAAATCGAAGAGTGCAATTTTCATAATGACTTGTAGCTGGTTCAAAGAAAAGAATTTTTAAGGTACTGATGACGACCTGTACAAAATGATTTATGATGTCGAATACAATCACTTTTTTTAAAATTTTTCACTTCTTTCTCTCTTATGTTTCCAGAAGCTGCCCTTTCATCGGCCCCCCATGCCCCCGGCGTCTATATGATGCTCGACGCTAAATCTTCCGTGGTGTACGTGGGAAAGGCCAAGGATCTGTTCAAAAGACTTTCCTCCTACGCCCATTTTTCCGGCGCCGAGTATAACAAAACCGCCGTGATGCTCGACAAAGTGCGGAAGGTCGACACCATCATCACCAACACCGAGAAAGAGGCGCTCATTCTCGAAGCCTCCCTGATAAAAAAACATAAACCAAAATATAATATCATCCTCCGGGATGATAAAAATTACCCCTATATAAAAGTTACCGTTGATGAAGAATGGCCGAGGGTTTTTATGGCCAGGCGAAAGAGTCGCGACAAAGCCCGTTATTTCGGCCCATATTCATCCTCTGGCGCCATGTGGTCGACACTGCGTCTTATTTCCTCATTATTTCCTTTACGGAACTGCAAAAGCAGCAAACTCAAGAAAAGAGACCGCCCCTGCCTCAACAGACAGATAGGCAGATGCCTGGCCCCCTGTGCAGGCGGTGCCGATCGCAATTTGTATCTCGAACATGTTGGCAAAATCATTATGCTGCTCGAAGGGCGCAATCGAGACCTTATTGGCAGCCTTCAAGACCAAATGCTGGCCGCTTCCGAAGCCCTCAATTTTGAAAAAGCGGCGGAAATACGAGATCAGATTTACGCATTGTCCCGAACCCTCGAAAAACAGGTTATTTCTGCAAGCCATACTAAAGATCAGGATGTCTTTGGTTTTGCAAGAAAAGATGCCGCCGTGACTATTGCCATTCTTTTTATCAGAAACGGCTTGATCAATGGTAGTCGAACATTTTTCTTAGCCGACCCTTACGGTGAAGATGGGATGATTCTTGCCCAGGCGCTCAGCCAATTTTACGATGCTGACAGCCATATCCCAAAGGAAATTCTCCTGCCCTTTGCACCAGCCGACTTTGAGTTGCTGGAAGAATATCTGAGTGATAACACGGCGGGCAAGGTGCACGTAAAGATTCCACAGCGAGGTGACAATCAACAACTCATAACCATGGCCAATGCAAACGCCCTGCAGCTATTTGAAGAAAAAGAGAACAAAAGGCAATCATGGCAGAATCTTTGCCAGACTATGGAGAAAACGCTCCATCTGAACCGTCTGCCAAACCGAATCGAGTGCCTGGACATTTCCAACATAAGCGGCAAGCAGGCAGTCGGTTCTTTGGTCTGTTATACCCAGGGCGAACCCGACAAGGGCAACTTTCGACATTATAAGATAAGAACAGTCGAAGGGCCTAATGACTACGCGATGATGAAGGAAGTTCTTGAACGAAGACTGAGTCGCGGCATGGAAGAAGACAATCTCCCCGATCTCTTTGTCGTTGACGGCGGTAAAGGACAACTGGGAATGGCCCTGGCCGTTGCCGGTGAGCTTGGTATAACCGATAAAATTGACTGGATCGGTATAGCGAAAGAACGACAGGACGAGGGAGAAAAGCTTTTTAAACCACACCGGAAAAACCCAATCATCCTCCCCGCACACAGTCCAATTTTGCTTTATCTCATGCGAATTCGCGACGAATCCCACCGTTATGGTGTCACTTTTCACCGAAAGCTTCGAAACAAAGCCACCCTCACTTCGGATCTGGATAAGATATCCGGCATCGGTAATGAAAAGAAGAAACAGCTTCTGCAACATATGGGCAGTTTGAAACGCATCAAAACGGCAACGCTGCCAGAACTCATGGAGGTAAAAGGGATTGGCGAAGAACTTGCCAAGGAGATCGTTAATTTTTTTCAGACAACGACCACAGAATAACAAAGCACCTGATGGCTATTCATCGTTGATATGCGCCACATACCGCCCCCGGCCTGCCCGTTTGGCTTCATACATGGCAAGGTCCGCATTTTTTAACAGCGTGCGGGGACTTTTGGTTGTCTTGCCCAGAAAACTGATCCCGATGGATGAATCGATAAAAACCGTGGAGGACGTTAACTTAAACGGTTTTTTAATACTGAACAGTATTTTTTGAGCAAAGGCGTATGCTTCTTCTTTGTTTTGAAGATCAGGTAATAGAACAACAAATTCATCCCCGCCAAGACGCGCCGCAATACCAAAATCGCCAATGACCTCCGTTATACGCAATGCAACCTCGCCTAAAAGGGCATCTCCCGCATCGTGGCCATGGGTGTCATTAACAGGCTTAAAATTATCCAGATCAAGAAGAATTAAGGCCAGTTTTTTTCCTTTTTTTTGAGAAATCTCAAACAGGGCCGTAAGTTTTTCATAGAAAAGTTCGCGATTAGGCAAACGGGTTAATGGATCATGCTTTGCAACATGAAGCTGACGGCTTGCTTTTTGAAGGTCATCGTTCATAAACTCCAGATGAAGCTCCCGTCCCTCTTTCTGGATCATCAGCATGGCGATATTTTCAGCAAAGTCCTTGAGTTCTTCATCAAGATCCCGGCGGACCATATAGGCAAACAATTTTTGCCCGGTTTCCATCTGGGCCCCATAGGAATTTGCCGTGATGATATTTCGCACAATTTGGTTGAGTTCTTTTATATCCTTCATACACTCCTTACTGCCTCTGCCCATGACATCCACTCTTCACTGTCCGATTTGCTTTTAAATTTATTTTCCACCCAGCGGAGTGAGAACCTCCTGCAAAGCAGAAATCCTGGCATGCAGGGCAATGACTGCCGTATCCACCTTGAGAATCCTCTCGCCGATGCTGCAGCAACAAAAGTCCTGTTCCTGAAACTTTTTAACCTCAAAATCCACCCAACCGCCTTCCGGTCCCACCGCGAGGGCAATCTGACCATTTTTGCTGTCAATGATATCCCCTAAGAGTTGACTTCCCGTTGGATGGGCCAGGATAAGATGGTCAAACTCTTTTGCATGGCATGGAAAATAATCTTCAATAAATGGTTTGAATTGTGGATGAATCTGAATTTCCGGCAAACGGGTATCCACGGCCTGTTCCAGACCGTGGAGCAGATGGCTGTTATACTCTTCCGGCTGGAGGATTCCCGCCTCCCAGAAGCTTTTTTCAACACGATTGGCATTGATCAGATGAATTGTACCCACCCCAAGAGCAGTAACCTGACTGAGAATACGCTTCAACATAATGGGCCGGGGCAGGGCCAGAATCAGGTCAAGCAAAGGACGTCTTCGGGGCGGATCGTTGAGCTCGACCGCCATTTCAACCAAAAAAGGAAATTTCTTTTTGATTGTCGAAATGGTTCCTGAACCCATGTTGCCGTTGATCATGCCAACACGAACTTGATCACCAACCTCTGCCCCAAGAACTTTGACGATGTGCTTGGCGCGATGATCTGTAAGCCTTAATCGACCAGAATCAACTTCGCCAACCTCTGCCAGGATAATATTCATGATTTAGTCCAATGTTGCCGCATAAACGTACAAATTTAGAAACTACTATTTGAATCTCTTGCATTTACTTTACAAAGTCCTTTAAGCTAACCCCGGTAAACGGGAAGAAAGCCAGCATAAGTGCCAATCAACTTTAGGGACAATACAATATGTTCGTGTTTTATAATATTCTGCAGCTGGTCTTTCTACCCATTTTTTTACCGTTCATCACTCTCTTTGTTCTTTGCAGCCCTAAATATCGCGACCATATTCCCGCCCGTCTCGGGTTTGGCCTTGCACGGAAACTTTCGCGCCAGACAGGATACACAAAAAGATCCTCAGCAAAAACTATATGGCTGCACGCCCTGTCGGTGGGGGAAGTCACCTCGGCTGTTCCTTTGATTGCCGGTTTACGGCGGACGTATCCCGACAGCGAAATTATTGTCTCAGTGACCACCTGGACCGGTAAAATCGTGGCAGAGAGTCTGCTCAAGTCAACTGCTGATCGTATCCTGAACGGGCCATTGGATTTATTGCCGGTGGTCTACCGCTTTATACAATGTATCCAACCCGACCTTTTCATTCTGGTGGAAACCGACTTCTGGCCCAACGTCTTGCTTCTTCTACAAAGGAAAAATATACCGACAATTCTGGTCAATGGGCGGATGTCACAGCAGTCGATGCAGGGGTATCAAAGGGTGCGTTTCTTCTTCAACCCCATGTTTCAAAGTTTTTCATATCTTTGTATGCAGACGAAACATGACAGAGACAAGATGGAGAATATGGGGCTCCCAACAGCAAAACTCCAAACATTAGGGAATTTGAAATTCGACACTGCGGCAGGATATGGGAATCCGCCCTTGGCGGTGCCAGCTGAACTCTTCCCGAAAGAACGCATTGTCTTTATCTGCGGCTCGACACATGCAGGCGAGGAACGGATTCTCATTGACTGTTATTGCAAGGTCCGAAAAACTCATCCGGAACTTTTTCTCATTATTGCTCCAAGAGACACGACCCGGGCTGCAGAAATCCAATCGCTGGCCGCAGAATATGGCCAGACCGTCGCCTTGCGCTCAGAAAACAGCAGCTTTAGCCATGATATTTTCATTCTCGATACAATCGGCGAACTGATCCATTTTTATGCCCTTTCCCATATTGCTTTTGTCGGTGGCAGCCTCGTTCAGAAGAATGGTCATAACCCTATCGAGCCTGCGACCATGGGCCTTCCGGTTATTTTTGGGCCAAACATGCAGGATTTTAGTGAAATCGCCGACGCCCTCATCAACTCCGGCGGGGCAACGAAGGTATCCGGTAAACAAGAACTCTGTGAAGTTCTCTCTTCTTTACTTTCTTCGGTTGAGCTCAGAACCAAACAGGGCAAGGCAGCCGAGCAATGTGTGAAAAGTCAGCGTGGCGTAATTGATAAACATCTCAAACTCATAGACCAACTTTTGTGAGACATCCGGCATCATATATTTCTGAGCACCTTCTGGTGACTATTGCTTTAGCCTTTATTGGCGGCATTGCCCTCTCCCCTCTTCTCACTCCACCGGGCGCAACGCCCTTTGTGATTGGCACTATCCTCTTTTTTTCACTGGCTCTTCTTGTCATCCTTCATCTTCTAAAAAGATCTAAAACCTGCTTTATTTTGCTCATCCCAACAGTGTTGGGCATCGGTTATTTCCATGGATACTCCCACCTCCAGACGCCTGCCGATGAAAACCATATTTTCAACAGGATCATTGCCAAAACCGACGTGGTTCTCATTGGCACCATGTCGACCATGGCAGGTTTTGACGGCAAAACGAGTCAGGTGATTATTGAAGCAGAGAATCTTCGACTTCAGGAAAGTGCCAAGTTACTGCCCACAAAAGGAAAAATACTTCTGCGCTTGCAGGGTCCCTGGCCAAAAGAACTTCGTCCCGGAGATACGCTGGCCATTCGAGCAGAACTGAAACGACCGGACAGCTTCAGGACACCGGGTGTTTTCGATTATGCCCAATACCTGGCCAGAAAAAATATTTGGATTACTGGGTTTGTCCGTTCGCCGCTCTTTTTACAAAGAGTTGAGAGTCAATCGTCTTTCCTCCACACCCTGCGCTATCTGCCGGAAAAAATCAGAACACGGATAGGCAAACAGATTGATACAGCGGTTCCTCCTGAGACAAGTGGCGTTTACCGGGCAATTTTGCTTGGAGATCGAAGTCATGTCGACGAAGACACCCTTGAGACCTTCAAGGGCAGTGGCACAATGCACATACTTGCAATCTCTGGGTTGCATATGGCGGTTATCGGCACCTTACTGTATTTCTGTATCTTTTGGCTTTTAAGTCGATCCGAACAACTTCTCCTCAAATTCACCCTGAAGAAATGGGCAGCTTTTCTCAGTCTGCCGATACTTGTTGGCTATGGCCTGCTGGCTGGAATGAATACCCCGGTTTTTCGGGCGGTTATCATGAGTGGTATTGTCATAACCGCCATCTGTACAAATCGACAAAAATCGCCTGGGGCTCTTCTGGCCTTTGCGGCAATGCTTATTCTCTTCATCGATCCTTTGCAATTATTTACGGTATCCTTTCAACTCTCTTTTGCGGCAATTATAGGCATTCTTTTTTTACTGCCGATATTGCAGAAGCTCCTTTATGATTCGGAAGAGTCATCGCATCTCTCGTCTCTCTCAAAAAGAATGTTCAACTGGATACTTGCTGTCCTGCTGGTCTCTTTGGTCGCCAACCTTGCGACAGTCCCCATCGCTTTTTATTCCTTCAACCGCTTCTCCACAGTGGGCATCCTTGCCAACCTTATCATAGAACCTTTGATCTGCCTGTGGAGTCTTACGGCGGGCTTTCTATCTATTCCCTTCATTTTCATTAACTCTGAAATCGCCTCTTTTTTTCTTCAGGTAGGCGCGCTTGGCCTGGAGGCCGCATTACATACCGCGGCTTTTTTTTCGTCCCTTTCATTTTCCACCATCTGGCTGCCTACACCACACCTTTGGCTTATCTGGATCTATTATAGTATCCTGATCTATTTTGCGTACTTTGGCTGGAAAAAAAGATGGCTCTCTTTGTTGTCGGTCACTGCTCTCGCTGTATCCATTCTGTTATTCTTTTATCCTCCCAAACACCTGGCGACAGGTAATAGTTCCTTTCGGATATCATATCTTGATGTCGGCCAGGGTACAGCCACACTTTTAGAATACCCATCAGGCTTTCGGGTACTTATCGATGGTGGAGGCTCCTCATTTGCCGCAATTGATGTTGGCCAACGGGTCATTGCACCCTTTTTATGGCAAAAGGGTATAGATACAATTGACGTTATTGCCATCACCCATCCCGATGCAGACCATTACAATGGCCTCGGCTTTATTATCAAACATTTCTCGCCAAAGAGATTATGGGTCAGAGATAAAAACGGTCATGACGAAAATTTTAAACGGCTGATACGACTGACGGCAAACCATCGAGTAGCGATTTCTATCCCGGCGGAAGGTGCTCTTTGGCGGACGGGTGATGATTATTTACAATGCATTGCAAATATTTCAGACGAAGAGGGTCTACCTGGCAAGACCGAATCAAGACACCATGGCAACAGCGGTCTTATAATGAAGGCCTGTTCGGGGGAGCTTTGTGCTCTTTTTCCTGGCGATATCGACAGGAGCCTTGAACACGCTCTGGTTGTTCAAGATTTGGACTTACAGGCCGATATCCTCCTTGCTCCGCACCATGGATCGATTACATCAAACTCGAACCAATTTCTGGCGGCTGTTGGCCCTCAGTACCTGCTGGTTTCCGCGGGCAGATCGACAAAAGGATATTTCCCCCACAAGGGCCTGGCAGATGAATGCCAGAGTCAAGAGATCAATCTTTTTACCACTGCAAAACAGGGCACACTGGTTATCATCGCAAGACAGGATAACTACCAAGTCTATGGCTACCAGAAAGAGGCTAACAATCCTCTTTCTGGCTACACGCCTGTCCTGCTGGCCGAGGAACCCTTTACACCTCGGTGAAATCGGATGGTGCTTTCTTTAAATATTTTAAAAATTTTGCTTTTTCAACTGAGTTAGAATAGGCATCATCCGGACTGATCATCTTCTTATCGAGCAAAATCGTAATCGCATCATCAAGGGTCTGCATGCCGTATTTTTTACCGGTCTGCATGGCCGAGAGGATCTGAAAGGTCTTGCCCTCTCTGATAAGATTTCGTACCGCCGGAGTCGCTATGAGTATCTCAAGGGCGGCGCATCTTCCTTTTATATCGATTCGTTTAAACAAGGTTTGAGAAACGACAGCCTTCAAAGCGTCGGCGAGGGTCGATCGAACCTGTCCCTGCTGGCTAGACGGGAAAATTTCGATAATACGATCAACTGTTTTCATGGCATTTATAGTATGCAGGGTGCCAAAGACTAAATGCCCGGTCATGGCAGCTTCCATGGCCAGGGAGATAGTCTCGAGATCACGCATCTCGCCCACCATAATTATATCAGGATCTTCACGTAGAGCCCCCCGAAGGGCCGCGGTAAAACTGTCGGTATGTGTTCCCACCTCACGGTGGTTAATTATGCATTTTTGGCTCTTATGGACAAACTCGATGGGATCTTCAATAGTGAGAATATGATCTTTTCGTGTCTTATTACATTCATCAACTATAGCGGCAAGGGTGGTAGATTTACCAGATCCGGTTGGCCCGGTTACTAAAACCAGTCCTTTCGGCAGGTAAGCCAAACGGGCAATAACCGGCGGCAAGCCAAGTTGTTCGACGGTCATTATCTCACTGGGGATTTCACGAAAGACCGAGCCAATACCGTATTTTTGCTGAAAATAATTACAACGATACCGAGCGAGTCCCGGAATCTCATAGCCAAAATCGATATCTCCGGTTTCCTCAAATAATTTAATTTTCTCTTCTGGACAGATCTCATAGAGCATGGCCCGAAGTTCATCGTTGCCCAGCTTCTTAAATTTCACTCGCTCCATATCACCCCGGATACGAAGTAATGGCTGCTGACCTGCCACCATGTGCAGATCGGATGCCCCCTCATCATTCATTAATTTGAAAAAGCCATCAATTTGCGCCATATCTCACTCCGGTTTCCAATAAAAAAGTACAGTAAATCTCATCTGCTCAGTTAGAGCTGGATTGCTTCATTCAGGTAATTGACAACATCATCAGCGAAATCTTCAGAGCGGATATTGCCACTCCCCAGAAGTTTATCTTTTATCCAGTCAAGAAGTCCAGTCGAAAATTCACTGCCACTCCAGTATTGCTCATACCACTCTTATTTACTGCGTTGTTGTATTGGAAATTTCGGCCAACCACTTCTCTGCCTTAGCCTTGAGATTATGTTGATTTCCTGACTGCTCCAGTACCTTTTTAAACCAGGTCTTAGCGCGTCGCGGCTGCCCATCGCCTGCATAACTTTCGCCAAGGAGAAGCTGAGCCTCTATTTTGCAATCTCGATTTTTCAGGCAAAGGTTGAGATGCTCCCGCGCTTCATTGAACGAGCCACATCGTATTAATACTTCGGCAAGATAGAGCATATAGCGAACGTTAGCCGGTTCAAGCTCAACACTTTTTCGACACAGCGAGAGAGCAATTTCATCGCCTTCCCCTTCTTCAAGATAGCTTCGCCCGAGAAGACTCATGGCTCTGTCGTCCAGTTCATCGTATCGCAACGCCCGCTGCAATTCTTCCATGGCTTTTTTATTGTTTTTCACACCATGGTATGCTTCTCCGAGATAATAATGAACCCGGCCTGCGTTTGGTGCATTTTTGTTATCGTCCAGCCAGGGGACAAGATACGAAAGAGCCGCCTGATACCTCCCTGTTTCACAAGAGAGTATACCAAGTTGCAGTGTAAGGTCACCGACAAGTTCAGTCCCACCTTCTTCATGACTGTAATAGTGCAATGCTTTTTCGAGATAGCCCAAGGCATCAACTTTTCGGTTTCGGGCCTGTTCACCCAGACCAAGATTATACAGTGCCATAAAATTGTGATTATCAAGTGCCAGGGCGCATTCGAAACTCTGCAGAGCTGCCGGAAGCTTATTCATCATGGCCAGAGCAACCCCAAGGCTGTTATGCAGATTGACATCGAGCTCATCACATTTTATGCCCCGTCGATATTCACTTACCGCTTTTGCCAGATCACCATCACCAAAGTAGATATCACCACTGATGTTTAAGCTCACGGCATCAAAAACCGCAGCACTCGAATTGCCAAAAAATGCGGCATGGAGAAGGGCCTTACGGCAATTAAAAACCATTTCTGATTTTTTAAAATTACCATAAGGATATTGGCTCACACCGGCAGAAACAGGGTGATCCTGTTTGGCATTGCCACTCAGACGTATGACTTCTTTCGCCCATTTGAGTGCTTTTTCTGCTTTGACTCCATCAAGATACACAAAAAGATCGTCACCACCCGGCACAACCACACCTTGATCAATATGTGGCAAAACCGCACTGCCCGCAGAACACCCCTCATTGTCACTTTTGAATTGAACTAAACAGAAGGTATCCGACTGAGACCACAGTCTGCTCAATCTACGCACCAGATTGCGATCCGGTGGCGCCAGTGGATGTTTTTCCGGGTGGGCAAGCAGAGCAAAATCACAAAAGCTAAAAGGACCGCGTTTTGCCGCGTAGCGAAGAGCAGTCCAGGCCTCATCGAGGAGTTGTCTGCCAGGGAATCTTGGAATATCTTTTTGATCGGTTCCCCTGGAAATGCTTGAACCAATGTGAACCCTGTGACAACCAGCTCTTTTAAGGTAACTGACCAGAGAGCTTTCAATATCCGGCAGCTCTCCCTGGCCACGCTGTTGCAAAACAAGGGCAAAGGTAGATTGCCCCAAATAATGCAGCACAGAGTCAGCATGAATAAAATTAACCAGAAGTTTTGTACATTTACGTAAATGCGGCACAGAATATTGCAGGGATTTCCGTTTGGGAGTCAGTTCCACAAAAATCAAACGCAAATCTTTTGTCGAGCCATAGGTATCCAGCAAAGAAAAGAGATTGGATATATTCAGCAAGCCTGTCTGACCGTCAACACGAGCCTGTTTCAACAGGAGAAACTGCGACGCAACTGTTTCCCTTATCATCATCAACCAATCTTCACTCACTTTCTGCAAAAAATGAGCATCGGCCCCGGAGATAATGGCGACAATTCGGTCTCTCTCCTCCACCTCAAAGGAAAGCAGCAAATTGTCGCCATAAATACCAAAGAAAACGGCACCTTCTTTTACCTGAGCAAAAAGAGA